>NZ_CAUUGJ010000150.1:0-4548 GCF_963544685.1 uncultured Fretibacterium sp.
CGAGATGTAGCTCCGTCTCGTGGGCTCGGAGATGTGTATAAGAGACAGTGCGGGTACCCTGCGGCAGATGTGCCTTGACCTGGGGGTCGTTACCTTCCGTGCGGAGGATATCGGGGGCCTGTACGTGCGCTACCCGGTGTTTGGACGCCATGAGATCGACGGGCTCCGATCCTCCCGGTTCAAGGCGTGGCTGGCCGCGAAGTATTTCGACGCCATGCAGGAGGAGCCGAAAGGGGCGGACATCGAGGGGGCCTTGCTCCTCCTGGCGGCAACGGCGGAGTTTTCGGAACCGAGGAAGTTCCATACCCGCATCGGGAGCATAGGCGGCAAGATTTACCTGGACCTCTGCAACGAGGAGCGCCAGGCGGTGGAAATAGACGCGGACGGCTGGCGGGTCGTGGACGAGCCTTCCCTGTGGTTCCTGCGGGGCTCGATGAAGGCGTTGCCGGCGCCCCGTCCTGGGGGCTCCCTGATGGACCTTCGGGAGTTCGTCAATACCTCGGACGAGGATTTTGTCCTTCTGGCCGGCTGGCTGCTGGCCTCCCTGGCCCCGGATATCGCCTATCCGATCTTGGCGATCAGCTCCGAGCAGGGAAGCGGCAAGACCACGTTGACAAACCTCCTCAAGTCGCTGATCGACCCCGACGGGACGGGGGGCATTTCCCCGTTCAAGGACGCCGACGCGCTCTGCGCCGCAGCGTCCTCGCGTCATGTCGTGGCGATAGACAACCTCAGCAGGATATCGGGAGAGGACAGCGACCACCTTTGCCGGGTCGCTACGGGGATGGGGATCGTCCGGCGCAAGCTCTACACCGACGGCGAAACCTACGAGAGTTATATCCGGCGGCCCCTGATCCTGAACGGCATTGCCTTCGCCCCGGACCGGGCCGATCTCCTGGACCGGTGTTTTCCGATCTCGCTTCTGCCCCTGACCACAGGGAGGAGGCGGGACAGGGAGCTTCAGGCCGCCTTTGAGAAGGTACGTCCGGGCATCCTGGGCGCTCTCCTGACCGCCGTGTCGGCCGCGCTGAGGGAACGGGACTACGACCCCGCCCCTGCGGTCCGGATGATCGACGCCGCCGCGTTCGTTATGCGGGCGGAAAAGGGCGGAGCTCTCCCCTGGGCTCCGGGCACGTTCGAGCGCGTGCTGATGGCCAAGGAGCGGGAGAAGCAGGTCGAGGCCGTGACGGGCAATCCCATAGGCCGTATCCTGCTGGAGCTGGCGGGCGAGAGGGCGTGGGAGGGGTACGTCAAAACGCTCTTCGATCAGGTGAAGTCACGAGCGGACGACGAGGAACGCATGACCCTGCCGAAGAGCCCCCGAGGGTTTGGGATCGCTCTTACCCGACTGCCCCCCATGCTCCGGGGCCTGGGGGTAGCGGTCGTCCGAGAGGAGCCCCGGCGGGAGTTCGGCTATTGGGTCAGGCTCTCCAAGATGGGAGAGGACGTAACCACAGGGGAGAGAAGAGGGATCAATCGCTTTATTACTTCAATGCTTTAATGCGCTCCTGAACTTCCTGTACTTGTCCTGTACATGAAATCTCTCATGTACAGGATTAAAACCATTGCGGTGGAACGCTTTATAGAAATCCTGTACTTCCTGTACTTTGTTTAGCAACTTGGCTGAAAAAAATGAGGAGGATGCTTAGGATTCGTATATATATTCTAGGTCGTGTTAACACAAGAGTAAGAAGTCGACAACAAAAGCAAAAAGCAGGAATCCCAAGAAAATAACATCCAACTTATCGTACCGCGTAGCAATACGGCGAAACCTTTTGACCCTGCAGAAAAGACGCTCGACCTCGTTCCGTCTCTTGTAAAGCTCTGCATCATACCGCCAGGGGTTTTTCGCGTTGCTCTTAGGCGGAACGACCGGCTCCAACCCGCATTCTTCCGCAAGACGACGTGTCGCCGCCCCACAATAGGCTTTATCCATCAACAACTTGCATCCGGGGGGCAACAACTCCCTCAGCATCTCTATCAACCTGCGGCCTTCCGGGCCATCATGGGCATTGCCGGGCGAGAGATGAAAAATCAACGGACAGTCGGGACCCGCGGCAACCAGATGAATCTTGGTGGTCCATCCTCCCCGAGACTTTCCGATAGATTGAGGTCCCCCTTTTTCAAAGCCCCTGTCCCATCAGGATGGACCTTGACACAGGTACTGTCCAGACATACCGCTTCAAGTCTCATGCGGAGAAGACGCTCGTGCTGCAGGCGTTCAAAAACCCTGTCCAAAACACCGGACTTGTACCATCGGCTCATGCGCATGTAGATCGTATGCCACTTTCCGAACCTTTCCGGGAGCCTCCTCCATTTGCACCCATTTTCCATAACATACAAAATGGCATTGAGCACTCTAAGGTTGTCGTAAGCGACATCACCTCGATGGACAGGGAAACAATCCGCTATACGTTCGTATTGCACCTGGCTGATCTCCATCATGCAACTATTTTGACATACCTTGAACCTTTTGACAATATTTTGAGTGAACACACACTAAATAGTTAATGGAATCCGGGGTATCCTAAGGGTTTTTTCGATTTTTCCATAGAAATTGGATTTCAAAGTACAGGAAGTACAGGAATCCTTATAAACCATTGGGCGTGAACGTTTTACATCCTGTACTTAGGGGGTTCCAATGTACAGGAGAAGTACAGGAAGTTCAGGAGGACGTTAAAGCGCTAAAGTGTTTTGTCCCCTCTCTCCTGTGGTTACGTCCTTCTGCCACAAGGATTTATGGCGATGGAGGCGAAAAGATGGACGATAGGACACACGTAGTGAGCGACGAGGAGTTTGTGGCGGCGGTTGTAGATCGGGCGAATGATCTTGCCTGTGAGGGGGAGAGGAGCCCGAGGCTCTTGAGGGGCTGGGCGTCGTTGTGTGGTTTGTCGGAGCCTGGAGCCCCTGGGCCGGCCTTCTGGGAGGGTTTCGTGTTGGGCGCCGTCGTCGTGGGGTTGGAGATCGCTGGGTTCAGGGGGAGCCCTCGGGAAGAGAGGGCGACCCCTGTTCTGCGTCTCCTCAAGGGCGGTAAGGATAAGGAGGTGGACGAAGGATGACCAAGCCGAAGCCCGGAGACTTCGGGCGCTGGATCAAGGCCCGGAGGCGGGAGCTCGGGCTGGGGCGGTACCGGTGTGCCGGGCGTGCCATTATCGGGGGCGAGGCGCTGCGGCTCATCGAGTGCGGGAAGACCTGCCCCTCTCTCTGCAAGGCCGGTACCCTCTACGGCCTGGCCAAGGTTCTAAACCTCGATGTGGCGGAGGTCATGGACCGTGCGGCCCAAGAGAACCACAGTCTTGTCGAGACTCTGGAGTGGGCCGAGGAGCACATGTAACAAGTCCGGCAGCCAGGGAAAACTTGAATTTGCAAGCGTGGCGAGCTGACTAATGTTGACTTTCTCCAGGCCCGCGAGATAACGAAAAATTACGTTGGCGGCGTAAGGCGTAGCGCTGGCGTCCTGCCGGGGGTACCCTGGGCTGACCCCGGGGGTTGGCCTGGGGAATCCCCTGGCTCTTGGCCGGTGTACGGCGGTTTGCAGTAGACCTCCCCTCCATGGCCAAGGGGCGTAAGAATCGGTTACACCCTTTGGCTGGGGAGAAGTCGATCTGACTCCCCCCCTTGGCCAAGGGGAACACGGCCCGCTTTGAGCCGGGTTGCCGGGGGATGGGGTAAGGTTCGTTTACATCATCCCTGTCCCCCCCTGTGGTTACGGTGAGGCCCGGCCAAGGAGACGACTTCAATTCAACTGAGGTCGTTCGTTCCTGAAATTTCTCCGAGCGGACTTTTCGCTGCTGAATTTTCAGCCGCGCCCTGTCCGGCGGATGTCCGACCCACAGCCCCTTACAGAGCCACGGAGAGCCCCATCGGGAGCCCCGGAGGTAATCTGATACCTCCCGAAGCCCTGATGATGCTCTGGGGCCTTCCTGTACGTCCCTCAGGAGCAAATCGACGAAATACGGGGACAGGGGGGAGCCGTCTCCCCCCGTGGGGGGGATATAGGGGGGAGTAGTTCCTCTCTTCTCCTCTCTTCTCCTCTCTTCTCTTCTCTTCTCTTCTCTTCTCCTCTCACACCGTACGTACATGGTTCGTCCGGAGTACGTACATCTGACGTACTCGTTTCGTACGGCGTACGTCCTCCCCGGATAGGGTATCGATACCCTATGCCTCCCTGGCCGGAGGCCGGAGAAGCGGATGAAGCGCGGGGGATATAATAGTCAAAATACGTCAGCGTTAAGACACTTGTTTTGCGGGCGGTATTCGAGACCGGCCCGACGAACAGGAGGGGCTTGAGATGGGGCGGAGGAAGCGGCAGTTCGTTCCGTTGTCTGGGGACGGTCGTAGGCTGGAGACGCTTATCGACATCATCCTGAGGTGTCATCCGATGGGGCTCCGGGTTCTGGCCGGGGAGTACGAGCCGACGGCCGACGAGCTTTCCAAGATTCTGACGTGTCTGTCTCGGGGAGAGATCGACGTTCCACGGGGGGCGGTCGGGTTCTGGGGGAGCTCCGAGGAGGAGGGCCGGGTCATCCGGGCGGAGGTGTTCGAGGG
>NZ_CAUUGJ010000151.1:0-4532 GCF_963544685.1 uncultured Fretibacterium sp.
AAGGGCGACGACTACCTGGACGGCGGCTATGGCGATGACGTATTGACGGGTGACGAGGGCAACGATCAACTCTACGGCCAGTCCGGCAAGGATATCCTCGAGGGCGGCGAGGGCGACGACAAGCTGTATGGTCAGGACGGCGACGATATCCTGACGGGTGGCAGCGGCGACGATTATCTCGAGGGTGGCTACGGCAGCGACACGTATGTGTACGACAAGGGCGACGGCTACGACACGATCTATAACGGTGTAACCGGCTACAAACACGGGACGGATTGCCTGAAGTTCGGGGAAGGGATCTCGGCGAACGATCTCGAGTTGAGCCGCCGCGGGAACGATGCGATACTCTCATTGAAGGATGGAACGGGGAGTATCCTCATAAAGGACTGGTACTCCGATTATCGGAACAAGCTGGATGTGATCGAGTTTTCGGACGGCACGAAGTGGAGCGCCGGAGATGTGGAGTCCCGTACGGTGGCCTACGGAACAGATGAAAGCGAAGTTCTGGGTAAGGTCGAGAACTACAGAGGCAACGACACGATCCATGCGGGCGGTGGAGATGACGAGGTTTATGCCGGAGACGGCGACGACAAGGTATACGGCGAGGCCGGAAACGATAAGCTGTATGGAGGCTCCGGCAAGGATGTTCTTGAGGGTGGTGAGGGCGACGACAAGCTGTATGGTCAGGACGGCAACGATATCCTGACGGGCGGCAGCGGCGACGACTACCTCGAGGGCGGCCATGGGGGCGACACGTATGTGTACAATAAGGGAGACGGCCACGACACGGTCAACAACGGTGAGACCGGCTACAAACACGGGACGGATTGCCTGAAGTTCGGGGAAGGGATTTCGGCGGACGATCTCGAGTTGAGTCGCAGCGGAAATGATGCGATATTCTCATTGAAGGATGGAACGGGGAGTATCCTCATAAAGGACTGGTACGCCGATTACCGGAATAAGCTGGATGTGATCGAGTTTTCCGATGGAAGTGCTTGGAAGGCCTCCGATGGCAAAGGTATTGAAGAGTATTTTTCGAAAAAAACGGAGGCGAACCAGGAAACAAGCTTTGCGGCATCTCCCGGATCGGTAAAGCCCAAAACGGATGTGAGGGCGCTCTCAAAATACAATGTCGAGGAGTCCCTTGCCGCCCTCTCCGCACCGTCGTTTGTGTCCTTGCTGTGCGGAGGATTGAACGGGACGGCCGAGAGGCGGATCGGCGGTTGGAATCATGACCGTTCCCTTGCGGCGATGGTGAACGGGCCCTCGAATGCCGGGAACTCCGAGACGGACCGTTTGGCGATGGATGTGGCCTTGGCGGGCCTGAGTTTCGGGACGCCGGGCTGCGGGCTGGCCTGCGATGCCGCGATGTCCGAACCCTTCGGAACGGATGCGGTGAAGCTTTCCGTATCGGCGGAGGATAGCCTGAACAAACATTTCGAAAGGGGAGCCCGACATGCCGGATTGTCCGGGAACAGGTAGCGTTTTTTCATGGCGGAAACGATGACGGACCGTTCCGGGAGTTTCAGTCCCGGACCCGGAGCCGGGAACGGAAGGAATACGAAAGGAGAAGCGGGGCCGGAGGGCTCCGCTTTCTCCGGTTCTGCGGCGCTGGTGGAGAATGCCATCGTCTCCCTGGCGATAGCTGCGCGCATTGCAGGGATACCTGCGGATCCCGAGAGCCTGTGCCGTGCGTTTCCCTCGCGGGAACCCTCCGCCATCCCCCTCATCCTCCTGCGTGCGGCAAAGGCGCTGGGCCTCAAGGCAAAGAGGATGACGACCTCGGCGGAAAGGCTCGACAGGCTGCCTCAGCCTTCGCTGCTTCTCCTCTCCGACGGCGGCGTTGTGATCTTTCTGAGGTTCGAGGCGGCGAAAAACGAGGCCGCACCGGACGCTTCTCCCGACGCTTCTCCTGGAAACGGGCGGGTCATGCTGCTCCGAGCCGGGGAGAAAAGGCCGTTCGTCTGGAGCTGCGAAGAGCTGGGCGCGGTGTGGGAGGGAGACGCCATCCTTCTGGCCCGGCGCTTCTCCCTGGCGGAGCTGGGCAGGAAGTTCAGCATCGGGTGGTTCCTGCCGGTGATCCTGCGGTTCAAGCGTCACCTGGGCGAGGTCTTCGTCGGGTCTTTCTTTCTTCAGACGTTCGGCCTGATCACGCCGCTCTTCTCGCAGGTGATCATCGACAAGGTCCTGATCCACAAGGGGCTTTCCACCTTGGATGTGCTCGTGCTGGGGTTGTTCCTCATCAACATCTTCGAGATGATCCTGGGCGTGACCCGCACCTACCTGTTCTCCCACACGACGAACCGGGTGGACGTCATCCTGGGAGCCAAGCTGTTCAAACATCTCCTGGCGTTGCCGCTGCCGTACTTCGAGGCCCGTACGGTCGGGACCACGATCGCACGGGTCCGGGAGCTGGAGACGATCCGCTCCTTCATCACCGGCACGGCGCTGACGGTGGTGCTGGACCTGATCTTCACGGTCGTGTTCGTGGCCGTGATGTTCTTCTACAGTCCGAAGCTGACGTTGATCTCGCTTGCGGCGCTGCCGTTCTTCGTCGCGCTCTCCGTGGTCGTGACCCCGATCATCCGGGAGCGTCTGAACAAGAAGTTTGCGTGCAACGCGGAGTCCCAGTCCTACCTGGTGGAGATGGTTACGGGCATCCAGACCGTCAAGAGCCTGGCCATCGAGCCGCAGCTGAACTATCGCTGGGAGGGGCTGCTGGCGAACTACGTCCGATCCTCCTTCCGCGCGGGGTTCCTGAGCAGCCTTGCGGGCAGCACGGCGCACCTGATCCAGAAGACGTCGACCCTCGCCATCCTGTGGTTCGGAGCGCGGATGGTGATGGACGGCGAGTTCACGGTGGGGCAGCTGATAGCGTTCCAGATGCTCTCCGGCCGCGTCACGGAGCCCATATTGCGCCTGGCGACGCTCTGGCAGGATTTTCAGCAGGTACGGCTCTCGATAGAGCGCCTTGGGGACGTGCTGAACTTCCCCGCGGAGCCGGACAGCTCGCCGGGCCGCAGTTCGCTGGGGCGGATCAAGGGCCGCATCGAGTTCGACCACGTGGGGTTCCGGTACCGGCTGGACGGGCCGCCGATACTGGACGACATCGACCTGACCGTGGAGCCGGGGACGACGGTGGGCATCGTGGGCCGTTCGGGTTCGGGTAAGAGCACGCTGACCAAGCTGGTGCAGAGGTTTTATGTTCCCGTGCAGGGCCGGCTGCTCATCGACGGGGTCGACCTCGCCCAGGTCGATCCCGTGTGGCTCAGGCGTCAGATCGGCGTAGTGCTTCAGGAGAACTTTCTGTTCAACGGAAGCGTGAGGGACAACATCGCCGTGGTGGATACGTCGGCGCCCCTGGAGCGCGTGATTGCGGCGGCGAAGCTCGCCGGAGCCCACGACTTCATCCTGGAGCTGCCGGACGGGTACGATACGCCGGTCGGGGAGCGGGGCTCGTCCCTGTCGGGGGGGCAGCGCCAGCGCATCGCGATAGCGCGGACGCTGATGACCGATCCGCGCATTTTGATCTTCGACGAGGCGACGAGCGCGCTGGACTACGAGTCGGAGCGGATCATCCAGCAGAACCTGCGCAGCATCTGCCGGGGCCGGACGGTGTTCATCATCGCGCACCGGCTCTCCACGGTGCGCATGGCCGACACCATCCTGGCGATGGACAAGGGCCGCATCGTCGAGCGGGGCACGCACGACGAACTGCTGAGAAAGGGCGGGCTCTACAGCTTTCTGCACCGGCAGCAGGCGCTGCTGGGTGATACGGAAGGGGCCGGAGGGGAGCCGGTTTCCAGCCGGGACGCATAAAACATCTTGTCCCCGTCTTCTTGAAAAAGCTGTGGGATGATCCTTCTGATACACTTGGGGCGGGAGGGGTTCCGATGATTATGGAGAAGAATCCAATGGGAAGCGATACCAGTCGGAAAGCGATAGGAGAATTCGTCCGTCGACTCCGGGGCGCGGAGGGAGATAATCTTCTGCGTGTCGTTCTGTTCGGTTCTCTGGCGCGGGGGGAAGCCCGCGAGGACTCCGACGTCGACGTTTTCGTTCTGCTCAAGGAATACGACAGGACGGGGGCGGAAAAAGCCGCCATAAAGGACAGGATTTTCGCTATCGCATCGGCGGTCGAGGATTTGAACGACCGCAAGGTCTACATCTCCCCGCTGATTCGGTCCGAGGCGACGTATATGAAGAACAGAAGAGCTTCCATGATTTATTATGACATCGCCGACGAGGGGATTCTGCTCTATGAAAAAGACGCTTGATGACGAGGACAGGAGATATCTGGTACGTTCCTACGAGACGAAGGCCCTGGAAGCCCTGAGGATGCGCGCGATCTGCTCGAACGCAGACCGGGATTGTCCGCACGCATGTCCTACGAGGCCGCGTATCACTTTACGGCGGCGCTTTTTGTCAGTGGAGGAATTTCTCTGCCCCGAACGCATCGGGGCATGAACAGCGAATTGTATAGGAACTTCGTCGACGTGGGGCTATTCCCCAAGGATGTGGCCTCCTGTCTT
>NZ_CAUUGJ010000152.1:0-4425 GCF_963544685.1 uncultured Fretibacterium sp.
GGGTATGGCATTCCAACGGACAACGTAAGGATATACGGGGGAAAGTCGTAGAAATACGCAGGTTTCACAACGGACAAGAAAAAAGGAAGTGCGGCAGGTCGCAAAAAGTCCCCGGACCGGCGCTATAATGAGACGACAGACTGTGCAGGCATCGCGCGCCCCGGATTTTTCGGCCCCCTCTCGCCCGTACGGGGCGAGAGGCACGAACGGACATCGGAAGGGCGGTGAAAGGAATGGATTTCAGGAAGCGATATTTCTCTCATGTTCTGACGACGGACATCGGCCCCCTGACCCTGATTGCGGACGGTGAGGTCCTCGTCGCTGTCCGCTTCGGAAACGAAGAGGGCTCCCCGCGCTCCTCCGAGCCGGCGGAGCGCGGCGGGAGCCCTCTGTTGACGGATGCGGCCCGGCAGATCGGCGAATATCTGCGGGGGGAACGAAGGGACTTCGACGTTCCGATACGATTGGAGGGGACGGACTTTCAGCTCCTGGTCTGGAATGCGCTTCGGACCATCCCCTACGGCGAGACCCGAACCTACGCGGAGATTGCGGCCCGGATCGGCAGGCCCAAAGCCGTCCGAGCTGTGGGCGGGGCCAATCACCGCAACCCTCTGCCTCTCCTCGTCCCCTGCCACCGCGTCGTCGGGGCCGACGGAACGCTGGTGGGGTTCGGAGGAGGGCTCAAGGTCAAGCAGCGGCTTCTGGAGATCGAGGGGTGCAATGTTCGAGGAGCGCCCGTCAACCCCGGGGCTATCTGTACCCCATCCTCTCTTTTTTCGCCTCCAGCCTGAGGCACGTCCGATAAGGGATGGCGATCAGCACCAAGGCTCCCACAACAGCGCTCGCGTTCGAGGTCAGCAGCCACAGGCCAAAGGCGTTGCCCAGCAGTCCTCCGGAGGCCAGGAATGCAGCCGAGAACAGGGAAAAAATCCCCACGCCGACCAGACAGAAGGCGGAGAGGAAAAACGCCGCCCGGCTCCAGAACAGACTATCCAAAAAGACCACTTCAATCATGAAAAAAAGGGTGACGCAGATAAAGACGACCTGAAAAATTTTTGAACTCCCAGAAGCCATTGGCCCCAACAGTTCGCTCCCTGCAGACAACATGTTGTACAGACAGAGAAGAAAAAATTCGACCTCATGTCGAAACAGGTTCCTCAGCCAGCTCCTCATCCATCATTCTCCCTTCCATGTTCCTCCGTCGCCCGTGGTTCGAACGGGCGTTCCGCGCCCTCGGAGATGTGGAACAGGGCAAACCCCAAGACCTGTCCGGCGTAAGAGGCTATATCTCCCGCTTCCAGCGCGTCCCCTGCGGGGTGTCCTCCAGCACGACGCCACGCTCCGCCAGCATGGCCCGGATCTCGTCCGACCGGGCGAAATCCTTCGCCTTGCGGGCGGCGCAGCGCTCCTCGATCAACCGCTCGACCTCCGCGTCGCCGAGGGCCTCCTCTCCGGCCGATTCCTCCTCCTTCGGCAGCTCCTCGGGCCCGATCACGCCCAGGATGCCGTCGATCTTCGCCAGCTCGGCCTCCGCCGCGTCGAAGAAGGCGGCCGGCAGGGACGGGTGTTCCTTCAGCCCGGAGTTGATCGCCTTGACCACCTCGAAGAGCACCCCCACCGCCGCCGCCGTGTTGAAGTCGTCGTCCATCGCGGCGTGAAAGTCGTCGTCCAGCCTCTTCAGCTCCGCCAGAAAATCGGCCGGGAACGAGCCGGCCCCGGGCTCCCCGCCCATTCGGGTTCTGCGGGCGAAGGCCAGGTCGGCCCGGCAGTTCCTCAGGCGCGTCACGCCCCGTTCGGCCTGTTCCAGGCCCTCGGGCGCGAAGTTGATGGGGGACCGGTAGTGCGCGCCAAGCATGAAGAGGCGGATGGCCAGGGGCGGATACTTCTGCCGGGCGGCGCGGGCCGTCATGAAGTTGCCCAGGGACTTGGACATCTTCTCCTTGTCGATGAGCAGAAAACCGTTGTGCAGCCAGAACCGCACGAAGGGCTCCCCGGACGCGGCCTCGCTCTGTGCTATTTCGTTCTCGTGGTGGGGGAAAGTCAGGTCCACCCCGCCCGAATGGATGTCGATCGTCGTGCCCAGGTACTTCGAGGACATGGCGCTGCACTCGATGTGCCAGCCGGGCCGTCCCTTTCCCCACGGGCTGTCCCAGGCGGGCTCCCCCGGCTTCTGCGCCTTCCAGAGCGCGAAGTCCAGCGGGTCCCTCTTGCGCTCGCCCACCTCCACGCGCGCGCCGACCTCCAGCTCGTCCAGCCCCTGCTTGCAGAGCCTGCCGTAGCCGGGCCAGCTCCGGACGTCGAAGTAGACGTCCCCTTCCGAGACGTAGGCGTGCCCCCTCTCGATGATCCTCTCGATCGTCCCGATGATCTCCGGCATGTGCTCCGTGGCGAGCGGCGCCACGTCGGCCCGACGGATCCCCAGCGCATCGGCGTCCTTGTAGTATTCCCCGATGAAGCGCGCGGCGAGGTCAGAGACCTCGATGCCCTCGGAATGGGCGCGCTGGATCATCTTGTCGTCGATGTCCGTGAAGTTCTGGACGAAGGTGACCTCATACCCCAGATGCTCCAAGTAGCGGCGCAGGACGTCGAAGACGATGAAAGGGCGCGCGTTGCCGATGTGAAAGAAGTCGTAGACCGTCGGGCCGCAGCTGTAGAAGGTGACGCGTCCCGGGGTCAGGGGGACGAACGGCTCCTTTTTGCGCGTCAGGTCGTTATAAAGCGTCAGACTCATGGCAATGCACCTCCGGATTGAGAGCAAAATCAAAAGCGAACGTCGGCGGCAGATCAAAAGACCGAAAGAGTCGCTTATAATAATTGTACACGTTCCAAGAAATTTTTGGGCCCCCGGGCCCGCAGCTGGGAGAGATGAATTTTGTCCGCGTCCGGAAAGCACCAGTTCGCGCTCCTGCGCACGCGCCGTTTTCTGCCCCTTTTCCTGACGCAGTTCCTGGGGGCCTTCAACGACAACTTCTTCAAGAGCGCCCTGGCGATGCTGATCACCTTCCGCCTGGCCGACGGCGCCGGGCTCGACTCCCGCATCATGGTGAACGTCGCGGCCGGGGTCTTCATCCTTCCCTTCTTCCTCTTCTCGGCCCCCGCCAGCGACCTGGCCGACCGCTACGACCGCGCGTATCTGATGCGCCTCGTCAAGTTCGCGGAGGTCGTCATCATGGGGATGGCCGCCGTGGGGTTCCAGCTGCAAAACATCTGGCTGCTGCTTGCGGTGCTCTTCCTGATGGGAGCACAATCCACCTTCTTCAGCCCCGCCAAGTTCAGCATCCTGCCGCAGCACCTGGAGGAGGACGAGCTGATCGCGGGGAACGGCCTCATCCAGACCGGGACCTATCTCGCCATCCTGACGGGGACCATCTTCGGCGGGCTCCTCATCCTCACGCCCGGCGGGCTCCTCCGGGTCGGGGCGGGGGTCGTGGCCGTGGCGGCCGCCGGCTGGTGGACCAGCCTCTACATCCCCCCGACGCGGCCCATCGACCCGCACCGGCGGGTATCCGCCGACGTCGTCCGCAGGACCGCCGCGCTCGTCACGGACGTCTACCCTCACCGCAACGTCTTCTGTGCCGTCCTCGGGATATCCTGGTTCTGGCTGGTCGGGGCGACCTTCCTGGCGCAGTTCCCCACCTACGCCCGGCTGGTCCTCGGGGCGGACGAGCAGGTGGCGACACTCTTCCTGGCCGTCTTCTCCATGGGCATCGGGCTGGGCTCGATGGCGTGCAACGCCATTCTGAAGGGCGAGGTCTCGGTGCGGTACGTGCCCGCCGCGGCCGTCGGCATCTCCCTCGCCAGCGCGCTGCTCTGGCTGGTGAGCCATCGGGAGCCCCTGGCCCCGGGGCTCCCGGCGATCGGCGTCGGCGCCTTCCTGGCCGTGCCCGCGAACCTGGCCGTGCTGGCCTGCCTCTTCGCCATCTCCTTCTGCGGGGGGCTCTACATCGTCCCCCTCTACGCGGCCATCCAGTACCTCACGCCGGAGGACCGCATGGCCGGGGTCATCGCCTGCTCCAACGTCACGGACTCGCTGTTCATGGTCGTCTCCGCCGTGGGGTCCGGCCTTCTGCTGACCGCGGGGCTCGAGATCCCCCAGATTTTCCTGGTCATGGCCGTCCTGACCGTCTTGGCGGCAATCCTGATCCGCAGGGGCGTGCGGCGGTACGGCGGCGGGGAGCGGTAGAGCTCCCGCAGCCCATGCCTCTCGAGACGAAGGGACGGCCCCCGAAAAGGGGGCCGTCCCGCGTATACTCCGAAGCTATACTTTTCTCCTCAGCAGGAGTGCCCCGACGAGAGCCAAGGCCAATCCGCTGACACCCGCGTCGCCTACCTGCGCCGATGGCGCGGCAACGGTGCCGCGCTATCGACATAAGCGGACCGAAGGTTTACGGCTTGCCGTACCGACACAGCATCCGCGGGCAGAAG
>NZ_CAUUGJ010000153.1:0-4370 GCF_963544685.1 uncultured Fretibacterium sp.
GGAATGGGCCCGCATTCCCCATTTCTACTCGGCCTTTTACGTCTACAAGTACGTGACGGGCTTCACGGCCGCGGGGGCGTTTGCGGACGCCATCCTGACCGGGGCGGACGGAGCGCGGGAGCGCTACCTGACCTTCCTGAAGAGCGGCGGCAGCGACCACTCCCTGAACATTCTGAGGCGGGCCGGGGTGGACCTGACGGGGGCCGAGCCCTTCGAGCGCACCCTGCGCCTTTTCGAGGCGCGGCTGGACGAGGGGGAGGCGCTGTGGAGGCCGTGACGGTTTCTGCCGTCCGGGACACGATGCCTTGCAGGTTTTTACAGCCCCCGCGTGGAAGCGGGGCCTGCCGTATCGATCCGATCTCCGATCAGTGTTTCCCCTGAGGCTCGTCCCAGAAGGGGAAATAGAGGCGCAGGTGCGTCACGTCCTTCAGGGCGTCGTCCTGACGTCCGGAGACGGAGGGCAGGTGTTCCCAGGGGCCGCCGCTGCGGCGGCAGAGGACCAGGGGCCGCCGGCCGTAGGTGCTCCAGATGTCGGCCAGTCGATCGTCCCCCTGCGTCCCGGGGACGATCGTCCCCTTGAACAGGGGGGCGGTTCCCTCCAGCATCGGCCGGCCGGGCAGCGGGGCCAGGATCATCCACTGGGTCAGCTTCCATGCGCTCGCCATCTCGTTCGACGTCAGGGCGTGGACGAGCGGCATGATCTGAATGCCGCCCACCGAACCGCGCGGGGAGGTCGCGATGTCGATGACCCCCGTATGCGAGGCGCGGATTCGCCCGATCCTCTGGAACTCGGTCCCGCCGAAGCGTCCCACTCCGCCGACGGGACGGACGACGCGGGCCGCCGTGCGGGGCCCGTCCTTCGTCCACGCGATCACGCGCCCGCCGGGTCGGTTCTCGATGTCCGCCATCCAGGTCCCGGGACGGTCCGGCAGAGAGGTTTCGATTACCAGGGTCTCCCCCTCCCGCGGCGCCCCGTCCAGGGGACGCCGCGTCCCGTCCGGGGCCTCGATCCGGACGGGGGACCCCGTGACGGGGGCGAAGCCTCCGAAGAACCCGGTCCCTGCGGGGAGGTCGAGTGCGAAGAACGCGCCGTCCGCCGCCGCCGGCGCGACCGTCACCGCGGGGACGACGCTGACGATGCGGCCGCGGCCCTTCTCGACGTCCACCAGCATGTGCACGGCATTGACGGCCGAGGCACAGACCGTACTCGGCGTTCCCCATTTGCTGGCCGTGTAGGCCGGCCAGTTCGTCTTGACCGGCAGCCTGCGCACCGTCCCGAGGGGGACCGTCGAGCCGTCCGGCATGACGGCGCAGGCGCTTTCACCGACGCGGCAGGGGATGCGCAGCTCCAGCGCGCCCCTGTCGGCCTCCGCCGAAAGGGGCGCCGACAGGGCGCACAGGAGCGCGAGGAAAACGCAAAGGCCACTTTTTATTTTCTCCCAGATCATCATAAAAACCTCCTTGTCGTATCCATTCAGGGCAGGGGAGCCCACCAGACGGCCCAGACGTTGCAGAGCGCGTGGTAGACGATGGCGGGCAGCACGGAGCCGTTGCGGTGGCGCAGCACCCCCATGACGAGCCCGGGGAAGAAGGTCGCCAGCCTCAGCCAGGCCGGCATCACCACGAGGTGGGACAGGGCGAAGAGCAGCGTCGTCAGGGGGATTCCGCGCCATGGCCCCCATCGGCGTACGGCGAGGGTCTGAAGCCAGCCCCGGAAGAAGGTCTCCTCGATGAATGCCGCGGCCACACCGCCCCCCAGCAGGTTCAGCGCCCCGAGGAGAGAGGGGTGCCGAGGTCCGGGGCCGCCCCATTCCTGCGGCCAGTTCAGGGAGACGAGGGTCAGGGGCGCCAGGGTCAGGACGAGGGCCAGGAGGGTGTCCCGCCATGCGCCCGGCCCCATGAACCAGATCAGGCCCCAGTCCTCCTCGCGTTCGCCCCTCCTGCGGCACCACCAGTAGGGGAGGTAGAGCATGAGGAAGCCGATGGCCAGCCCGGCCAAGGCGGCGAGGAGGGATGCGCTCGACAAGCTGGTCTCCGCCGCGCCCCTAAAGGGCCTTGGAGAGCCCCCCGAAGAGCCTCCAGGCATCGTTGATGAAGAGAATGACGTCGATGCGATGGACATAGAGGGTCCGGGATAGCTTCCAGAGGAAATAGATGACCGGGGCGGCCACGATGACGGCTCCCGTCTTGTAGAGAACCTTGGCGGGAATGGCGCCGAGGTGCTCGAAGAGCACGTCGACCAGCCAGCCCGCGGTCATGAGGGCGAACCCCAGGATCCAGAGCGACAGCCCCAGAACTGCCCGTGTATCGATCAGACGCATGGTCCATCCTCCCGTCCAGATTTACGAAAATTCCCACACGCATTATAGCTCACGCCCCGCGAAATGGGCGAACGCAGCGGGGCCGATGGGGAGATACGCACTTTTACCCCGTTCCCATGGGTTGGGCTTATGTTACAATGCCATGTCGTATGAACGATAAGGCTCATGTCCCCGTGAAAACCGGAGAATGAGGCGGCAAGCAGAAAACACTCGAGGAGGAAGAGGACGTGAAGGGATTTTTCGCGAAGAAGTCGGCGCTGGGATTGGCTTTGGTGGTTCTGATGGGGGCGGGGCTGGCGTGGGCCGCGCAGAAGCAGCCGGAGACGAAGGACGCTCCGAAGGCCGACCCGGAGAAGGTCCTTGCGAAGGTCGCGGACCGGGAGATCCGGGAGAAGGATATCGACCAGGTCATTCGGATGATGGGCCCCCAGGGCGCCATGATGTACGACAACCCGCAGGGCCGCAGGGCCGTGCTGGACGAGCTCGTCTCCATGCACCTCTTCGCCCTCAAGGGGGCGGAGGAGAAGCTGGATCAGACGCCGGAGTTCAAGACGGCGGTGGAGACCTTCCGGAACCAGTCCCTGGCGCGCGCGGCGATCGACGCTTCCTTGAAGGACGTGACCGCCTCCGACGAAGAGGCCAAGAAGTTCTACGACGAGCATCCCGACCAGTTTACGCAGCCCGAGCGGGTGCATGTCCGGCATGTCCTGATCAGCGACGACGTGACGAGTGCCGACGCCATCGCGAAGATCCAGGCGGACCTGAAGGCGGGCGTCTCCTTCGATGAGGTGGCGAAGAGCCGTTCGCTCTGCCCTTCCGCCGCGCAGGGCGGCGACTTGGGCGAGGTCTCCAAGGGGCAGATGGTCCCCGAGTTCGAGGCCGCGGCCTTCGCGCTCAAGAACCCCGGCGACCTCTCCGAGCCCGTCAAGACCCAGTTCGGCTGGCACATCATCAGGCTGGAGGGCCGGACGCCCTCGTCCGTCGAGCCGTTCGACACGGTGAAGCCGCAGCTGGTCCAGTACCTGACCAACGAGAAGAAGGGCGAGGCCTTCAAGAATGCGGTCGAGGGCCTGAAGAAGACCTATAAGGTGGAGATGCTGGTCCCCGAGGAGACTGCATCGGAGGACACAACGTCGGAGGACAAGAAGTAAGCGGGTTTTCGGCGCGCGGTTCGCGTTGCCGCGGGTGTCGTATCGAAGTCGGGAGGTGGGTCCCTTGAAGAGGACGTTTGCGGTTGCGGATATGGCTTGTCAGCATTGCGTCGGACGCATCAAAAAGGCTCTGGACGCCGCCGGCGTGACGGGCTACGAGGTCGTCTTGGAGAGCAAGGAAGTACGCGTCGAGGAGTCCCAAGCTGCGGCGGCCGCGGCGGCGCTCTCGGAGGCGGGGTATCCCGCCGTGCCGAAGGACTGATAACCCCCCGGCCATTCCAGTGCTGAAGAATGACGTCCCTCCCTTCGGGGAGGGACGCTATTTTTTTTGCCTCTTGCGCCCGAGGTTCACGGTGTCCGCGGGGATGCCGATGTGAAGCCGGGCTCCGTCCCCGTAGGGGCGGATCTTGGCCTCGTCGGGCCGGGCGATGCTGCCGAGGGCGCGCCGGGAGGCGTCGAGCGTGGCGTCGTCGAAGGACTTCAGCACCCGCCGGGTGCCGCGCACGAGGTCGCCGAGAAAGCCCTTTCCGTCATCGTCGGAGGCCGTACCCGCCCCGAGTCTCTCCTTGAGCTGCTTCGCAGAAAGGCTTTTGTCGCGTGGCAGACAGCTCTCGCCCCGGTCGCTGCGGGCCTGGGGCCTGTAGGCCGAGAGGTCGGCCGGCGCGCTTTCGCGGACGGGCGCGCTGCGGGGCCTGCCGGACCCGTGGGCACGATTGCCGGCTGCGGGGCCTGCCGCGTTTTGGGCGGCGGGGAAAGAAACGGGTTTTCGGTCCGTGTCCGTGCCGGTGCTGTGAGGCGGCGCCAGGGTATCCGTCGGCGCCGGAACGGGGAAGGCCGGATCGAGGAAAGGGAGCTGTCTCTTATACACATCTCCGAGCCCACGAGACGGAGCTACATC
>NZ_CAUUGJ010000154.1:0-4337 GCF_963544685.1 uncultured Fretibacterium sp.
TACACTCGACTAGTCGTCGGCAGCGTCAGATGTGTATAAGAGACAGCAGGTTCCCGTTATTCAGAAAGATCCCGCCGCCCCGGCACTCCCCGGCGCCCGTCGTGGCGTTCTCGAGGGCGAGGGTGCAGTTTCTGAGGGTGAAGGGCCCGTCCAGGAACAGGGCCCCGCCGAGGCTCTTCGCGTCTCCCTTCGTGCTGTTTCCGGCAAAGGTGCCGTTGCTGATGTCGGAGAGCTCCGCTACCGAGATGCGGACGGCGCCGCCCTGGGCCTCGTTCGGGCTCTGGCTCAGGTTCCCCGCAAAGGTGGAGCGCCCGATCTCCGCCTTCTTCAGCTTCAGGAAGAGCGCGCCGCCCTGGCCCGACCGGGCGATGCCGCCCGCGGTGTTTCCCTCCATGAGGGTGGCGGACATCTGGAAGGTCGCCGTCGTCTTGTCGAGGATAAACGCGCCGCCGTCGCCCTGAGAGGCGTTCCTCTGAAAGAGGCTGGAGGCGATCCCGGAGGAGTCCCCCGCGAAGACGGCGCCCCCCCTCCCGGCGGCGGAGTTGTCCCGGAAGGCGGTATGCTCCAGCGTGACCCCCGAATTGGCCATCACGGCCCCTCCGCTGCCTGTCATCGCCTTGTTGTCGGTGAACAGCGTGTTCTTGGCGGAAAGGGAGGTCTTGCTGAACAGGGCGCCCCCGTCCTTTCGGGCGACCTGGCCCGCGAAGACGATGGGGTCGCTCCCGGACGGCTCGACCTTGATCTCCTTGGCCCAGATGGCCCCGCCGCCGTCGTCCGGTCCGGTTCCCTCGGCCTTGTTGCCGGCCTCGAAGGCCCCGCCCGTGACCATAGCCGTCCCGGCCGCGCAGATGGCCCCGCCGGACTCGGACGCCGTATTTCCGGCGAAGCTTCCTCCGGCGACGGTGAGGTCGGACGCTGCGAAGACGGCGCCCCCCTGGGCCGCGCCGTTGGTCCTGAAGACGAACTTGTCCGTCAGCGTCGCCGTGCCTTCAACGTAGAGCGCGCCGCCCTTGCCCGTAGCCGTGTTCCCCGTGAAGGTCAGGGTCCTGCCTGAGGCGAAGGCGAGGGATGCCGTCCAAATGGCGCCGCCGTCGGCCGCGCTGTTGCCGCCGAATTCCTGGTCCGCGTTGAAGACGACCGCCGCGCTGCCGGGGATATGGAGGGCCCCGCCGTTTTCCGTCGCACGGTTTGCGGAGAACGCATTGCCGTTGAAGGTGGCTCGGGATCCCGAGGAGCCGCTCAGGGCCACGGCCCCGCCGTTCTTGGCCGTGTTGTTCTCGAAGCGGACGCCCGCGGGGAACTCCACGTCCGCCCCGTCCAGGTAGACGGCTCCGCCGCTGTCCGCCGCGGAGTTGTGGTCGAAGGCCACCGTTCCGGAGAGCGTGACCGCGCCGGAGACGCTGAGGGCCCCGCCGTTGCCCGTGGACCGGTTGTTCCGGAATGTGCCGCCCTCGAACGTCGCCTTGCCGCCCGATGCGACGGAGACGCCGCCTCCATTGCCTCCTCCCTCGAACGTGACGCCCTTGAAGGTGGGGCCGTTGCCTGCGGCGCTCTGAACCTCGAAGTGCCGGAAGGCCCCGCCCGCGGTCAGCTTTTTCCCGGCCCCGTCTATCTTGGCGTCCAGCGATACGGGGATCGCCGAGGTAATCGCGATGTCCGAGCCCAGCCGGATGTCCAGGCTGACCGGGTTCTTCACGGCGTCCCTCAGCTCGGCGTAGCTGTTGATGATGGTCGTATCGGCCTCCGCGCCGGAGCAGAACGACAGGCACGCCAGGGCCAGCAGGCCGGGGATCAAAAACCTTTTCATCTCTCTACCTCCCTTTGCGAATCAGCAGCGCCGCGGCCAGAAGGCCCATCATCCCCAGCCCCAGGCCGTCGCAGCCCCCGCCGCCGCTCTTCTCCTTATTCGTCGGGTTGCTCGGGTTCTCCTTGTAGTCCGCCGGGGCGGCGTAGAAGGTCAGGTTCCAGCGGTTGTCGGAGGTCCCGTCCCTCAGGACCAGGAAGTCGTTCTCCGTGGTCGGCGTCCTGTCGGACACGACGCGCAGGGCCGGCCGCGAGTCGCTGCCCGTGCCGTCCATCAGCATGGCGATGAAGCTCACCGTGATCACGCCGCGTTCCTCGTCCAGAAAGATCTTGACCAGCCTGTCGTAGTACCCCTGTTTCTCCAGTTCCTGGATCAGGTTCCAGTCATTCTCGCTCCCGCTGCGCAGGTAGAGGCTAAAGTTGCGCGCGAATTCGCTCTTGATGTCGCCCGTCTCGTGCCACTGGTCGAGCAGCCCCTCCCACTTGGGGGCCACCAGCAGGTGCGTGCGGGGCAGGTTGAAGGTAATGTGCAGGGGCAGCAGGCCCTCGGCCCCTTCCCTCCGGGCCGAGCCGGGGATGGACGCGTCGACGGCGAAGGAGGCGATGACGTCCCCGGCCACGTAGGTGTTGCGGACGACGCCGGAGGTCACGGTCCGTCCCTCGGGTGCCCTCACGGCCGATGCGTCCATCGCCCTGGCGACGTTCTTGAGAAAGTCCGTGCTGGCGGCGCGGGGGTTGAAGGCGGCGGCCTTCCAGATGCTGGGCTCGTGCCCCTCGGCGGGGGCCGACGCCGTCCCGAGGTCCAGGCCGAAGATGATCCTGTGGTTCAGGATCAGTTCGCGGAACCCCGCCGCGGGATCGACGGGATAGAGCCGCAGCGCCCTCTTCATCCCCTCGTTGACGTTGAAGCGCTGGTTGTAGACGGTCTTGAGGCCCGGCGCGACATGGCTGATGTCGTTGAGTTGGAATCGGGGCGGTACGTCCTTGAGGCTCTGGGAGCGCGGCAGGTCGAAGGCCCAGTAGGTGGGGATCAGGTGCGTCCAGGCGTAGCTGTCGTAGCGCTGCACCGCGTAGCGGATGCCCGTGTGGTTCGTGACCTCCGTGGTCAGACGGTAGTCGATCCTGTCGTGTGCGGGCCACTCGGGGACGGGGACGAACACCCACTGGGCGCTCTCCGTCGTCTTGTCGTCCGTCACGTCCCACGTGAAGTTGTCGTAGGCCGTCATGTCGCCCAGTCCCGCGGAGTTGGGCTCGCGCAGGATGGCCCGGAAGAGCAGCGGCTCGGCCTCCGCCGTTCCGTCCGCGACGTTGGCGATGACGAAGGGCACCAGAAGGGTCTGGGACGGGGTGGAGGGATAGTGGGACGAGGGGTTCTGGTGGAAGGCGAAGTTACCCCTCACGCTGCCGAACTTCCCCTGCTCCCTGTTCTTGACGAAGAGAAAATCGTATCCGCCGTTCCCCAGCGGGGTCTTGCGCGTGGAGTAGAAGGGGTTGTCCACCAGGCCGTCCGGCGTGACCGCGTCGCCGGGCCCCGAATAGTCGAATCCGACCTTCATCGAGGCCTGGGTTCCCGTCAGCACCAGGAACATCGCGCGGATGTCCCGGTTGGCCTCGTCCCCCAGGGGCTCCTCCGTGCGCCCGTTCATAATGACAACGGAGTTGCGGTCGCTCACGATGTCCCCGCTGACCTTCATGGGGACCTGGGCCGCCGCGTCGCCCACCGTGTCCATGCCCCCGGTGATCACCATCCACTGGGCGCCCACGCCGCTTGGGCCGAAAAGGTCGTCGAAACGGTAGTTCGCTCCGGCCTCCGTGCCGGACAGCAGAAGGCACGAAAGGCAAAGGACCAGCGCGCCGCCTGCGACCCTGAAAAAACTTCTCATGGCAAAACCTCCTTGTCTTGGATCTCCCTGTGTTTGCGACCGGAAATCTACCTGTCCCTCAATCCCGACCGACGGGTCCGGGAGAGGCGGCGTTCGCTCCGCGCCGCTGCCCGATCCCGTCGGGACCGCTCCGGATGGCTGCGAGGTGTCCCCTCGTCCTCACGGGGCTCCGCAGCCGATACGGGGGCCTCCTCGGATGGGACTTCGGCGGCCTCCGCAGGGGGCTCTCTGCCCTCGTCCGTTTCGGCCTCCGCCTCCGCCGCCCTGACCGGTCTCAGCATCCCCGAGGCGGTGATCAGGGAGAGATGATCCAGGGGGCGCAGCGCGGCAGCCCGGGCGAAACAGGCGACGATCTCCCGGGCCCGCTCCATGTAGCTTCGTTCGCCAAGGGCGGAGCTCAGCTCGGCCAGCCCCATGGCCGCGAGGGCATTGGCCGAGGGGGCCGCGTCGTCGCTCGCCGTCTTGCGCCTCAGGAAGATGTTGGGGTCGTCCGAGGAGGAGAGGAACAGCCCCCCGTCCTCGGGGTCCCAGAACTCCTCCATGAGCTTGCCCGTCAGGGACTCGGCGTAGCGCAGCCAGTCCCGCAGCTGTTTTTTCCGCGCCCCGGCGGCGGCCGCGGCGCGGTGAAGCTCCATGACGCCCCACAGCAGC
>NZ_CAUUGJ010000155.1:0-4242 GCF_963544685.1 uncultured Fretibacterium sp.
AGCTCTGGGACGACAAGTATCCCTACAACGCCGCGGAGGCGGGGGAGGTCGAGGGAGGGCGCGATCTTACCGGCGCCCTGCGTCGACTGGAGCGCGAGCTGAGGGCACTGGGAAACTACAACCTGGGGGCCCTGTCGGAGGACGTCTCCCTGACCGAGCGGGTCGATTTCCTCACCGAGCAGCTGGAGGACGTCCGCAATGGGGTCGGCGAGCTGCGGACCCTGATCGAGGAGACGGACGCACAGGTGGAGGCCTCCTTCTCGCGCGCCATGGCGGACATCGACAGCCGCTTCAACGCGCTCTTCCAACGCCTCTTCGCGGGGGGGGAGGCACGGCTGACGTTGCAGGAGGAGGGCTCCGTCTGGGAGCGCGGGGTCGAGATCTACGCCCGCCCGCCCGGCAAAAAGCTCCAGAACATCTCGCAGCTCTCGGGGGGGGAGCAATCTCTGACCGCCATCGCGCACCTCTTCTCGGCCCTCGAGGTCGCGAAGATGCCCCTGGCCGTCCTGGACGAGGTGGACGCGGCTTTGGACGAGTACAACCTGATCCGGTTCGCCGACCTCGCGAAGGAATACTCCCGCTCGCTCCAGCTGATCGTCATGACGCACCGCCGCACGACGATGGAGCGGGCCGACCTGATCTATGGGGTGACGATGGTGGAGCCGGGGTTGTCGCGCATCGTGGGGATCGACGTTGAGCATTATCGTTAAAGGAGACGGCCCATGACGCACGACGACATCCTCTACGGCCGCCTTCGGCTCTGGCAGCCCGAGGCGGGGCCCCGCGTCAACATGGACACGGTGCTGCTGGCCTCCTGGGTGCGTCGTCCCCCGAGAGGGCGGTCGAGCTTTGTCGAACTGGGGGCCGCGGCCGGGGCGGTCTCCCTGATGCTGGCCCTGCGTTTTCCGGAGGAATTCCGCATCGTGGGGGTCGAGCTCCAGCCGGACCTCGCCGCCGTGGCGGAGCGCAACGGGCGCGAGAACGGGCTGGAGACGCGCGTCTCGTTTCGGTGCGGCGACCTGCGCGACCCCTCTCTGCTGCCCTCCGGCGCCTTTGACGGGGTCGTCGCCAACCCCCCTTACGAATCGCCCGGCAGGGGACGGGAAAGCCCCGTCGCGTCCCGCTCCATCGCCCGTCAGGGGGCCTGCTGCTCCGTCGATGATGTCACGGCGTCCGCGGCGCGGCTCCTGAGGGGGCGCGGACGCTTCTTCGCCGTCTTTCGGACGGAACGGATGGCCTCCTTCGTGGGGGCGGCGCTTCGCGCCAGCTTGGTCCCCAAGAGGCTGAGGCTGGTCCACCCCTGCATCGGCCGCCCTTCGAACATCTTTTTGTTCGAGTGTGTGAAGGGGGGAGGCGAGGGGCTCGTGGTCGAACCGCCGCTTTTCGTCCGAGACGGGGAGGGGAATTATACGCCCGAGCTGTTGAAGGCCTACGAGCCGGAAGGACTGGGATGAAGGGAGCAGTTTTAAGTGGGATTCTCAAGGGACTTGTCCCTTGAGTGGGGGGGCGAAGCCCCAAATCACTGATTTTATTCCAATCCCCAATCATTTGTATACTTCGTTGTTTTTGCTCGCCTTGCTCGACGTACTATTATGTACGCCTGGTGAAGAACCTAAGCGACCCGCTCAACTCACTACGTTCGTTGGCGGTCTGCTTATTCGCTTCGTCTCGCAAAAGCCGCCTCGTCTACAAACGATTTGGAATTGGAATGAGTAATTAAGGGGGTATTGCATGCCGTTGACACTCGTCCCGACCCCGATCGGCAACCTGGAGGACATCACCCTGCGCGCGCTCCGGGTCCTGCGGAACGCCGACCTCATCGCCTGCGAGGACACCCGGACCTCGTCCGTACTGCTGCGGCGCTATCACATCGCGGCGCCGCTCGTCCCCTTTCATCTTCACAACGAGAAGGAATGCCTGCCGCGGCTGATGGAGGCCCTGCGTGCGGGGAAGAGCGTCGCGGTCGTCAGCGACGCCGGAACCCCGGGGGTCTCCGACCCCGGCTGGATTCTGCTGCGCTCCGCGCTCGACGAGGGGATCGAGGCGGACGTCCTGCCCGGCCCCTCGGCCCTGCTGCCGGCCCTGCTGCTCTCGGGGCTGACGCCGCACCCCTTTCTTTTCCTCGGCTTCCCCCCGGAGAAGCCGGGCGCCCGCGGGGAGCTCTTTCAATCTCTGCGCGGCGTCCCCTGGACGCTCTGTTTCTACATATCCCCGCACAAGGCGGAACGTCAGATCGCGGAGATGGCGGAGGCCTGGGGCGACCGCAGGGCCGCCCTCGTCCGGGAGATCAGCAAGGTCTATCAGGAGTCGATCCGATCCCCCCTCTCGGGCCTGCTCTCCCGGCTCGAACAGGGGCTCAGGGGGGAGATGGTCCTGGTCGTAGAGGGGCACGTCCCGGGGGACGAGGGCGAGGATGTCTGGAAGGCCGAGGCGGACGCGCTGCACGCCAAGGGGGCCACGGTGCGCTCCGCCGTCGAGACCATCGTGGCCCGTCATCCCGTGGCGAAGAACGCCGTGAAGGCGTACCTCTTGAGTTTGGGGAGCCTGAACGGGGACGGGAGCGCATAGGGACCGTTCGGAAAAATTCTTTCCGCACGCGGGGGAGACCCCCGCGTCCTCATGCCCGATAATAAGGGTACGCTTCGCTTTTCGGGGCGAACGGTTCCGCCTTCCGGCGGAAAACGCCCGGAGGAAAATCCCCGTTCAGGACGTCACGCTCAGGATGCTATAAGGAGGCCGGCGATGCTTCTCTACATTCATGGTTATCAGGGTTCCCCGGGGGACAAGTTTGATCGGGTCGTCAGGGTGTTCGGAGGTCTGTACGAGGATATCCGGGCCCCGCAGCTGCGCAACGTGAACGTCGCCTCCGACCTGGCGCAGCTCCGGGAGTCGGTGCCGGAGGAGGACGGGAGGGGCCGTCCCCATCTGTTCGTCGGGAACAGCCTGGGGGGCTTCTATGCCTGGCATCTCTGCCGTCAGAGGACGGACGCCATGTGCCTCCTGATCAATCCCGCCCTAGCCCCGTTCATCCTGCTGAACCGGGAGGAGGGGGCCGCTCCGGACTTTCTGCGGGGTCTCCTCCGCTGTTTCTCCGAGAGTTATCTGAACGGCCGTTTCCCACGGACGTGGGCGGCCTACTGCCTGGACGACGAGGTGATTGGACATGGAGAGACCACGGTCCCCATCCTGAGGCCCGTCGGGGGACGGAGGGAGACGGGGGCGGTCCTGATCCCCGTCGAGCGGGGCGGGCACGGCTTCACGGACACGAAGGCCCTGGAGGCGGTATTCGACCGGGTTCGGCAGGATATCGAGGATTCCTTCGGTCCCGGGAAATCGTAAGTAATTCCAATTCTGAATCGTTCGTAGGCAGTCAAGGTGGATCTTCTGTTTACGTCGACAACGCGGTAACTGTACCGCGTGTCGACGTAAGCGACCGACACGCCATTCAAGACCTGCCGGTCTTGAAGAGGCAGTCGTCTGCTTAAACGCAGCATACGAAGATTCAGAATTGAAATAAGGGGGGCTTGCAGATGATTGGAGCTATTGTTGGAGATATCGTGGGGTCGGTCTACGAGTGGGACAACATCAAGACGAAGGAATTTCCGTTTTTCAGGCCGGATTGTTTCTTCACGGACGATACGGTCATGACCTGTGCCGTGTACCAGGCGATACGGGAGTTCAAGGACGGTTCCGCGGCCGACCTCGACCGCGCCCTGACGGAGACGATGCAGCTTTTCGGCCGGCGCTATCCGGGCCGGGGGTACGGCGGACATTTCAAGATGTGGCTCTCGTCCGGGGCCCCGCGTCCCTACAACAGCTTCGGCAACGGGGCGGCCATGAGGGTATCCGCGGCCGGCTTCCTGGCGGAGAGCCTCGAGGAGGCCCGGGCGTTGGCCAGGTCCTCTGCCGGGGTGACTCACAATCATCCCGAGGGGATCAAGGGGGCGGTGGCGACGGCCGAGGGCATTTTTCTGGCGCGCGGCGGGGCCTCCCTTGCCGAGATCCGTTCCGCGCTCTCGGCTTATTACGACCTGGACTTCACGCTCGACGCCATCAGGCCCGATTACGCGTTCGACGTGACCTGCCAGGGGACCGTGCCTCAGGCCGTCGTCGCCTTCCTGGAGTCCGAGGGGTTCGAGGACGCCGTCCGCAACGCCATCTCGATCGGCGGCGACAGCGACACCCTCGCCGCGATAACGGGCAGTCTGGCCGAGGGATTCTATGGCGTGCCCGACCCCATTC
>NZ_CAUUGJ010000156.1:0-4189 GCF_963544685.1 uncultured Fretibacterium sp.
CTCGACTAGTCGTCGGCAGCGTCAGATGTGTATAAGAGACAGGTGCAGATCGGCGCGGCCGTGGGGCAGGGCTTCGCGGAGCTGGGCCGCAGGCCCTTCACCGAGCGTAAGTTCCTGGTGTCAAGCGGCGCCGCGGCCGGATTGGCCGCAGCCTTCAACGCGCCCATCGCCGGGGTCGTCTTCGCCCTGGAGGAGCTGCATCGCAACTTCTCGCCCGTCGTCCTGGTCAGCGCGACGGCCGCGGCTTTCGCGTCCGTGTTCACCGCGGGCACCGTGCTGGGGGTACGCCCCGTGCTGCTCGTCGAGGGGCGCGACGTCCTGCCGCTCGGATACTACGGGCTGCTCGTCGCCCTGGGGATCGTCACGGGGCTGAGCGGGGTCCTCTTCAACCGGTGCATCCTCTGGGGGAAAAGCCTCTACGCACGGCTCCGGCTCCATTGGGCCTGGTGCGGGCTCCTTCCCTTCGCCCTCACCGCCGCAGCCTGCCTCCTCTGCGGCGAACTGTTCGGGAGCGGGGAGCCGATGATCTTCTACGCCATGGGGGAGAACCCGTCGCCGGTCGTCCTGATCGGCCTCTACGCCGCCAAGCTGGCGCTGCTGGCGCTCTGCTTCGGCAGCGGCCTGCCGGGCGGCATCTTCTTCCCCCTGCTGGTGCTGGGCTCCCTGGTGGGAAACGTCTTCGGCCAGGCGGCCGTTTCCGCCGGGCTGATGGAGCCGCAGTACGTCTCGTCCCTGGCCCTCATGGCCATGACGGGGCACTTCTCCGCCATCGTGCGCTCGCCGCTGACGGGCATCCTCCTGATCAGCGAGATGACCGGCTCCTTCGCCTTCATGCTGCCCCTGGGGCTGGTGGCCATGACCGCCTATGTCGTCGCGGAGGGCTTCCGCTCCGAGCCCATCTACGAGAGCCTCCAGAAGAGGCTCCTTTCGTCCGCCGCCTCCGACCATGAGAGGGCCCGCTCCGCATCCGCCCGGGACCGTATGCTGGTGGAGTTCGGGGTCGAGAACCTGAGCCCGGCGGACGGAAGGACGATCGCGGAGATCCTGTGGCCGGAGGACTCCCTGGTCATCGCGGTCAAACGCGGCTCCGGCGAGATCGTGCCGTCGGGACAGGTACGGCTCATGGCGGGGGACTACCTGGTCGTCCTGATCCCGCGGATCGCGATGAGGGAGGCGCAGGAGCAGCTCGAGAGCCTGACGAAGGGGACCTCCGGCGCCGCGGGACCGTGACGAAAACGGCAAGGACGAGGAGGCAGGAGACCATGAGCTATCGCAGTTTCAACGAGCTCGCGGAGAGGGCGAAAAGCCTGCCGGACAAACGCCGGTGCGTCGTGGCCGGCGCAGAGGACGAGCATGTCCTGGAGGCGGTCTTCAGGGCCCGTCGGGAGGGCATCATCGGGGACCCCGTCCTCACGGGCCGCGGGGAGCTCATCGCGGACCGAGTTCGCGCCCTTGGGGAGGACCCGGGCGCCTGCGTCATCGCGGACGTGCCCGAAGGATCCGGAAAAAATCCAGCCCAGCGGGCCGTCGAGCTGATCGCCGAGGGCGCGGGAGATTTTCTGGTCAAGGGCAGGATGGACACGAAGGACCTGCTGAAGCCCGTCGTCGACCGCACCAACAACCTGCACAGCGAGGACTCCCCCTCCGGCGGGCTGATGTCGCACCTCGCGTTCTTTCGGATCCCCGGCGTCGACCGTCTCGTGGTGGTGACCGACGGGGGGATGGTCGTCTACCCCGACCTGAACCAGAAGAAGGGCCTGATCCTCAACGCCGTGGGGACCCTGAGGGCGATGGGCTGGGAGCGGCCCAGGGTGGCCGTGCTCTGTGCGGTCGAGAAGGTGAACCCCAGGATGAAAGAGACCGTGGAGGCCGCCGAGCTGGCGGAGATGAACCGCAGCGGGGAGATCCCCGACTGCGTCGTCGAGGGCCCGATCTCCTACGACGTGGCGATGGACCCGGGGATCGCCGCGATCAAGGGCTACAGGAGCGAGAACTGCGGCCGGTTCGACGTCCTGGTGACGCCCGACCTGACGACCGGAAACCTCCTGGGCAAGAGCCTGCTCGTCTCGGCCCACGCCGAGCTGGCCGGTATCGTGGTCGGCGCCAGGATCCCCATCGTCGTCACCTCCCGCGGTTCGAGCGCCGAGGAGAAGTTCCATTCCATCGCGCTCTGCGTCGTGGCCTCGGCGGGACAGACGCCCCGAGGCGGCGCATAGCGGATTCGGGGACGGCCCCCTGTCCCGGCCGGCTTTCGGAACCGGCCTTCGGCATCAGCTTTCAGAAAGGGATCGATTCGTCATGGAGAAACATGAGGACAAGACCTCCGACGCGCGCGTAGTCTTCCACGACCTGCTCCGATACCGTTTTCTGTCGGCGCCCCGCTTCTCGCCCGACGGCTCGAGGATTGCCTTCGCCGTGCACCGGGCCGACCTGGAGGGCAACCGCTACCTCTCGGACCTCTGGGTGTACAGCCTGAACACGGAGACGTGCACCCCCCTGACCGCGTCCGGGGCGGAGCGGGCCTTCTGCTGGGACCCCTCGGGAGCCGCCCTGATCTTTGTCAGCGGCCGGGCGCACCAGCCTGCCGAGGGCGCTTCATCGGGCACTGACGCGGACCCCGACGCCAGGACCGCCCGCATCTACAGCATCCCCGTAACGGGAGGGGAAGCGCGCCTCCTGGCCGAGGTTCCCCGCGAGGTGACCGAGCTCTGGGCGCTCGACGAGGGCCGCCTCCTGCTCCGGACCGTCGACCCCCGCGAGCCGGAGCGCTTCGAGGACGCGGACTATCGGGTTCTCGAGCAGATCCCGTTCTGCACGAACGGCAAGGGCTTCACCGCGCAGTCCCGCCGCACGCTCTCCCTCTTCACCCCCACCTCGGGGGAGCTCAGGGACCTGTCGCCCCGCGACATGGAGGTTCGCCGGGTACGCCTCTCGGCCAACCGCCGGCGGGCGCTGGTCACGGGGGTCGTCTACAGGGACGTGATGCCGGAGACGAGCGGCGTGTGGGAGTGCGACCTGGAGTCCGGCGAGATGGCGGAGCGCGTGCCTCAGGCCCACTTCGCCTGGTCCTGCGCGGATGCGTTCGCGGGCGGCCTGCTGCTGACGGGAACGGACATGAAGCGTCACGGGCACAACGAAAACGTGCGCTTCTACCTGGCGGGGGACGGCGCCCCGAAATGCCTGACGCCCGAGCTCGACCGGGGCCTGAGGAACTCCGTGATCTGCGACTGCCGGTACGGCCTGACCGACCAGGCTCAGGCCTTTCAGGTGGACGGGGACCGGGCGTGGTTCGTCTCGACGGACGGATACCGCTCGCACCTGCACACGGTCGACGCGCACGGAGGCGTCGTGCAGGTCTCGCAGGAGCTGCGCAGCATCGAGGACTACGACGTCCGGGACGGCCGCGCCGCCGTGGTCGGGCTCGAGGGGCTGGGCCTTCAGGAGCTGTACCTGGTGGAGGCCGGGAGGGAGCGCCGCCTCACGGACTTCAACGCTGCGGCCCTGGAGGGGAAGGACCTGAGCGTCCCCGAGTACGTCCGCCTGGAGAACGGCACCCCCGAGGGGCTGGACTGCTGGTACATGCGCCCCGTCGGCTTCGAGGTCGGCAAGAAGTACCCGACCCTGCTGCACATTCACGGCGGGCCCAAGATGACGTTCGGGGACGTCTTCGTGCACGAGATGCAGTGCTGGGCCGCGGAGGGGTTCGCCGTGCTGTTCTGCAACCCGCGGGGCAGCGACGGAAAGGGGAACGCCTTCGCCGACATCCGGGGCCGTTACGGCACCGTCGACTACGAGGATCTGATGGCCTTCGTGGACTGGGCCTCCGACACGCTCCCCTTCGTGGACCGCGACCGCCTGGGCGTGACCGGCGGCTCCTACGGCGGGTTCATGACCAACTGGATCGTCGGCCGAACCGACCGCTTCCGCGCGGCCGTCACGCAGCGCAGCATCTGCAACTGGGTCTCGATGGCCGGGATCACCGACATCGGCTATTTCTTCGTCCCGGACCAGCAGGCGGCCGACATCTGGAGCGGCGTTGACGAGCTCTGGAACCAGTCGCCCCTCAAGTACGCCGACCAGGCGCGCACCCCGACCCTGATCATCCACTCGGACGAGGACCATCGCTGCGAGCTCTCCCAGGGGCTCCAGTTCTTCACGGCGCTCCGGCGCAACGGGGTGGAGGCGCGGC
>NZ_CAUUGJ010000157.1:0-4053 GCF_963544685.1 uncultured Fretibacterium sp.
CAACGCACATGTATCGGATGGAATAAAGTTGATTTAGCAACAAATGCCGGGGGCGCTAGGGCTTCGACGGCACGCGGAGGATCTGGAGGAGCAGGCCGAGCTATGTCCGTAATCCTCGTTAAACATTCGGACAAGACGATAAACGTCGACAATAACTACGCACTGGCGGCTTAAGCCTGCCACGTTGAAGGATGGGTTCCTCTGCCGGCCCGCCGGAGACGTCATTTCAGGCGGATGCTCCGCTTCGCGTCGGACCTTGCCGAAGTGGAAAAGACCAGAGGTCTTGGAAAGAGGAAGGCCGTTTTCTGCCTAACCTCGGACGACAATTAAAAGAAAACTAAGCCTGTAGCGCCGCCACGGTCGGCCCATGTCGGACGGGGGTTCGATTCCCCCCGCCTCCACCAACGAAAATCCTCGGCGCAATCGTAAAAACGTCGAGGTTGATTTTTAAGGAGGGCCTTTCCCGCTCGGGGAAAGGCCCTTTTGGCAACAGAAGAGCGGAGAGCGAGAGGAGCTGCGAAAGATGAACGTGGCCCGCAGCAAAACGTAAAGCCCCGAAAAAATCTGCACCGCCGTATCCACGCACTTTCGGAGGAAAACCTGCAATCCCTTGTCCATGACCTGAGCGAGCTCGAAAAGGGAGAGGCCCATGAACAAAAGACCGTTGCGGCTATAAAGGAGTCTCTCGATCCTGAAAATCGGATTGAATGCCGTGACATCCAGGGTATGTTCAAAAAGTGTGGCGTGAAATGTTCCGACTGAGCATATCTTTGGCTTATAAAAAGGACCTGCAGCTTGCGGAGGCCAGAGGCAGAAATCTGATGTTGCTTGAAACGCCTCTCTCGATACTTTTGGAAGGGTTGCCTTTGCCACCGCAATACAAGGATTATCCTTATAATACGGAAATCAAACTATGGCGCGCTCCCAGTGCTTCACCATCTGACCGGTGGAGCTAGGTCACCAGCACTGTAATATCGTCATTTTTAGACTGTTCTTTCTGTTACCTCCTCTTCAAAATCATGAGGGGATGTTCTTGCTGAGCTTTACAGGCTGCTATAATTAACATACATGAAAGAAGGACAGCAGCATGGGCAAGCAAAGAATTTACTTGGACACGTCCGTGATAAGCCATTTGCAGCATGAAGACGTTCCTGAAAAGATGCAGGACACATTGTCGTTCTGGCGGATGCTCGAGTCGGATAGGTATGAGGTCGTCATATCGGATATCACGCTTATGGAGTTGAAGCAGTGCTTCGAACCCAAGCAATCGGAGTTACTGGGCTATTTGGGTACTATAAACTATGCTCTCCTGCCTCAAACGGATGAGGTGGACGCTTTAGCCGAAGCTTATGTCGAAAACGGAGTCCTGTCACGTAAGAGTATGGGAGATTGTCAACACATCGCTTTTGCTACGATAAGCGGCTGTGACGTGATCGTGTCTTGGAACTTCAAACACATGGTGCGTATGACGACGATTCAAAAGGTCAGAACGATCAACACCATGAAGGGATATTTCAAGCTACTTGATATCGTGTCTCCAACTGTAATGCTGGGAGATGATGCAGATGAATAAGCCGAAAATCAGTCCTGATTTTACCATTGAAGATATACATAGAATCCGTGAGGCCAATGAAGAGCGGCGTCAGGCTATGACTAAGGAGGCTTATCGGGCGGAGGTCAGAGCCGATGCTCTGTTCATTCAGGAGAAAATTCTAAAGATAAAGGAAAAGCGTCTCTCTCAAAATAAGTCGCACTCCCAAATACCCCATTACCCTGCCTCATCGTCCAGGGAGCACACCTCCGTGCCAGCGGGGGATTGCTGAGGAAATCAGGTGGTGAGACGAGACTTTTCCGTCGTGGATACCTCTACAAGGCGCTCCGCCTCCACCAACGAAAATCCTCGGCGCAATCGTAAAAACGTCGAGGTTGATTTTTAAGGAGGGCCTTTCCCGCTCGGGGAAAGGCCCTTTTGGCAACAGAAGAGCGGAGAGCGAGAGGAGCTGCAAAAGATGAACGTGGCCCGCAGCAAAACGCAAAGACCCGAAAAAATCTGCACCGCCGTATCCACGCACTTTCGGAGGAAAACCTGCAATCTCTTGTCCATGACCTGAGCGAGATCGAAAAGGGAGAGGCCCATGAACAAAAGACCGTTGCGGCTATAAAGGAGTCTCTCGATCCTGAAAATCGGATTGAATGCCGTGACATCCAGGGTATGTTCAAAAAGTGACGAAATCCGTGATGAAGCATTTTTGAGGACGCAAGCTGATTTGCGGTCTTAAATGAAAGGAGCTTCCCCAAGACCGGAGAAGCTCCTTGTGTATTTCATATTTCTATAAGCCCCTTCCCCTGGGACCTCGGCTCTTTTGGAGCGGATACCAGGTCGCGTTGAAAGAAATACCTAGTACTCTTGGCCCCCTGATGAAGCCCCTGATAAGGCCCCTGGTGAAGCAACTAAGCGACCCACACCACTCGTGACACTCGTTGGTAATCTGCTTATGGCAGTCTGCTTATGCAAGGGGGACTGCCCCACAGGGGCTTTTGAATCCAACGGGGCCCTTGACGGGTCACTTAAAGCTCTGCGTCCCCATAAAAAGGATCGCTCCCGTCGCGTCGTCCAGGATGAAGAACAGGAAGGGCCGGTCGGCGTGGAACTCCGCGCGCGGCGGAGCCTGCGGGAGCAGGGCCGTGGCGAAGTGTATCGTCGCGCCCGTGGCCGCGGCGGCCTCGGCCCCCTCCTCGTCCACCTCCAGGAACGTCTTGTGCACGACGCTGCCGATGCAGATCGGCTCTTTGTCCTCCGTCATGGCGGAGAAGTCTGCGGCGTCCGAGAAGGCCTGCCCCATCCCTAACGCCGTCAGGAGCTCCTTCAGCTCGTACCGTTCCTCCATCTTGAATTTGGGCAGCCACACGTCCACCTGGTGCTTGGTCATGGAAGCCTGCCAGCGGCGGATGAGGTCAAGCCCGTCGCGATGGGCGAGGTCCTTCAGCAGCTCGTCCATCGCACCCTGCTGCGGCATGGCCAGCAGCATACTGGCGGACCCGCCGTAGGACAGTTTCAGGAGCTTCACCCCCTCCGCCTCCGCGTAGAGGTACTCCTCGTCCGCCTTCATCATGGGGACGTCCCTCGACTCCGTTTCCGAGACATGGAAGGGCTCCGGAACCGTGAGCTCCGGACTGAAGGGCCGGAGCCACCGTCCCTTGAAGTACACGGCGTTCGTCAGGATCATGCGCGTGTCCTTCGGTACGTCGAGGATCAGGTCCTTGATGCGGCCCTTCGTCCTGTCGGACACCCAGCCGTTGATCCTCTGTTTGGCCTCCTCCGGCGCATCCTTAAAGTCCAGCTCCTCCGCCGCTCCGCCGTAGTCCCGGCTCAGCACGTCGCCGAACCCGCTTCGAGGCACCAGCCCCTTCATCAGCCACACGCGGTTGGCGTCGTTCAGGACCGGCTGCCCCTCCTGTCCGTCCATCCGTTCCCGCAGTCCGGCGGACAGGGCCCCAAGGGACGCATGAAAGCCGTCGTCCAGGGAGAGCGCCTTCGCCATCGCCTCGCGGGTTACGCCTGCGGAGCCCTCGTAGGCCATGCCCAGCACGGACAGGATGCTGTAGGGGGAGAAGAAGAAGTCCCCGTTTGACTTCCGAAACTCCGCCGCCGCGCGGAGGGCAAACCCGTCCACGGCACGGGCGGCCGAGAGGGTGGGGGGCGTTTTTTCGGCCTCGCCGGGCCCCGCCGCGGCCACGTTCTCCGCCGCCGTCAGGCACGCCAGGGAGAACAGGCAGAACGCAGCGACCTTCGCCGCCCCCAAAAAGTACCTCGTAAACTGCAGCATACGCAAGCGCCTCCATTCATCATTTGCCAGTGTTTATGCCGAATTCGCCGCCTGCCTGCATGGCTCCTTCCCAGTCATTCTCAGGCAGGGCAGGCAAAAACGACGGCACGGCGAGGGGAAGTGAAAAAGGGACCGCAACGCCTCGATCGATGATGAAGCCATTGTAGTCCCATGGGGCCGATCCTTCATGGAGTTTTCTACGGACGGAGCCCTCCGAAAAAGGGCT
>NZ_CAUUGJ010000158.1:0-4053 GCF_963544685.1 uncultured Fretibacterium sp.
TTTTACCCCCTGCTGCCATTTCTCAACTAAACCCTTGACTTTTTCTAGCAGGTCTCTGTGGGGTGGGAACCGTATCCCGACCCTGGACGCGGCGATGCTGGAAGCGCCTTGAACCCTTCCTTGGAGGGGGGGAAGCAAACTACCGGGTGGGAACGAAATGCAAGGAGGATCATTGGAAGCCGGAGGGAGCCTGGAACAGCAATTTGTGGAGGAGGCCATTGTCTATAACGACAGGTGGGCGGAAAAACGCGGTACGGTTTCACCCCCCAAGAGCAAGAGGCGGACATATTTTGTGTGCCGTAGTGATGGAACGGCTGCCGAATTTCGGCCGGAGAGCATTGAATCGTTCAACCGAGGGGCGAGTACCGTCACCCGGACGCAATAATTAAAGGATTGCTGAGGGGAAAAATGCCGAAAAAAGCACCGGAAACACGGCTTGCTTGTGGCGGAGCGCTTCAAGGGATGAAATCTGTCAATCCCTGCAATGTCTGTATGGCGAGCTTGGGCAGACTCGAACTGCCGACCTACGGCTTAGGAGTGCTATTCCATAAATTTCATCCGATGTTGCCATATCGAAGATTTCAGTACTAATGCTTTTATACAACTGAGCTTTTTCTTGATAATCTTTTCCCTCTTGTTCTATTTTTCTCCAGCCCTTATAATTTTTTTGCTGTAAATATGCTGTAAAATTTTCGAGGAGACGATGACCATGAAAACTCGCCTCACCCAATTATATGTCAACTCCATCAAGCCGCCCGACGCTCCTTATTGGATTACTGATGCAGGGTGCCCCAAGCTGCGTCTTTATGTCGGTACACATAGAAAGATCTGGTATGTCGGCTACCGTGACGAAAAAAACACCTATACAAACCACAAACTGGGGTCCGCTGAAGCCCTTACTGTCGCTCAAGCCCGAGACATGGCACTGGACTTCACAGCGCGCCTCATACGAGGTGAAGTACTTCAAAAGAAAAAGCGTCCCCCCACAATGTCGCTTGATGTTTTTTTAGAATCTCACTATGCTCCCTGGGCAACGGCGGAGAGAAAGAGCGGAGGGAAAACGCTCTACCTCTTGCGTTCCGCTTTTCGGCAATTTCTCGATAAACCTATCGGAGAGCTCAGCATAAAAACGATGGAGAAATGGAGACACGAGAAAATGGCCTCAGGAACTAAAGCTGCAACCTGCAATCGTCGGTTGGCAGCACTGAAGGCCGCTCTCAATTGGGGCGTAAAGCGGGAATATCTTGAATCCAATCCCCTGGCTCGTTTGGAGAAGCTGCCGGAACACGACTCCGACGTCAAGGTGCGGTATCTTACCGACGAAGAGCGCATGCGGCTCATGTCGGCCCTCGATGAAAGGGAAAAGAAGATGCGCTCGGGGCGTCAAAGCCACAACCGCTGGCTCGCCGAAAGAGGCCAGGCTCTCATGCCGGAACTTGATGGAGAGTTTGCGGATCACCTCAAGCCCATGATCCTGATATCGCTGTATACCGGCATGAGACAAGGCAACTTGTTCGCGCTCCGATGGGGAGACATCGACTTTGACACAAAAACTCTGAGATTGCGTGCCGCTGCCTCGAAGACCGGCAAAAACCATGACCTGCCGATGAACTCCAAAGTCATTGCCGCTCTTCAGGCTTGGCGTCGGCAATCGAAGAAAGTCGCCGCCGACTCGCTTGTTTTTCCTTCTCCCGTCAGCGGAAAAATGCTGAACAATGTAAAGAAAGCATGGCTTGCCGTCCTTCGCGATGCCGGGATAGAGAATTTCAGATGGCATGATATGAGGCACGACTTCGCAAGCCAACTCGTCATGAAAGGCATCGATTTGAATACGGTCCGCGAGTTGATGGGACATTCCGACCTGAAAATGACGCTTCGGTACGCTCATCTTGCCCCGGACAACAAACTTCGTGCCGTGGAGATACTCTGAACGGACCATCCCCCGGCCTCGCCGGTCGAGAAATCGCTGGTGCGCAGATTATCGTCACGGCTGATTGCGGCTACCGTCTCGGGAAAAACGACTCCGGTGGGAGGTCCCCGCCCGTTGCGTAGACCAGATTGGACCAGGCCGCGGCGATGTCGTAGACCGCATCGACATACTCGGTGCGGCTTCGGACCAACGCCCGTTTTGCATCCAGAACGTCGATGTTCGAACCCAATCGGGCCTCGTAACGGCGAAAAGCCATCCGATAGTCCTCCTCTGACGTCGCCGCCTGTTCTCTCGCCAACTCGAAACGCTCCCGGGCCGAGCGCAGCCTTATCTCCGCCTGAACCGTCTCTTGTCTCACTTGGGACGAAAGGTTCTCCAGGACATACAACAGCTCTCGCGCCGCCGCCTTCGCTTTCCGGACGGCCGCCGCTCCAGCCCCTCCGTCGTACAATGCCCACTGCACTTCAAGTTGGACATACCAGCGATCATCGGCCCAGGACCGATCGTCATGGTCCGAATTCAAACGTCCGGACAGAGTCACCTTCGGCTGCCGCTGCCCCGACGCGGCCTTGACGAGCTGGGCGGCCCGTTCCCCGTAAAAACGGTAGGCATTCAGCTCGGGGCGCCGTGCCAAAGCCACGGCGACAATGTCGTCGGAGATCTCGCCAGCTGGAGGAACAGGTTCGTCGCCCGTCTCCAAAGCGTCCAGGATGTCGCCTTTCTGCAGCTTTGAGCCCACCGCATGCTCCAGTGCGACCCAGCTTACATCGAAGTCGCCCCTTGCAGAGACCAGCTCGAGTTTGCTCTGATTGACGGAAACTTCCACATGAAGCACATCCCCTTTTGGGATCATCCCTTTTCCATAAAGCCTCTCGGAATAGCGCTTGTGCTCTTCGGCGAGTTTCAGCGCCTCGTCGGCCACCCTAACCTTCGCCCCGGCCCGCAGGCAATCATAATAACGTAAACGGACCTCGTTCATGGTCTCCTGATAGGTCCTGAGGCTTTCCGACTCCACGGCCGATAGCGCCAGCTCCGACGCACGCCGGTTCGCCCTCAGGCTGCCTCCGGCATAAAGGGTTTGAACCAGGTTCAGCGAGGCGTTGTAGACATTCCTATCGGGCTCATGTCGGGCCGAAGCTCCGACGCCGACGGCCGGGCCCATCGCAGATATCGCGCTACGCACGTCCTCCCGCGCCTGTACCACTTTCTCCACGGCCGCAGCAATGTTGGGGTTGCTCTTCAATGCGTTTTCAAGGATTCCGAACAGCCGTTCATCGCCGAAGGACTCGGCATTTTTTTCATGAAAAAGACCGGGCTCCCCGGCCCACGAGGCTTCCAGGACAACGGGCACGAGCCCCAATAAGAGCAAAGACGTTTCGAGGAGTACCCGAAGGACTCTCCTCAAAATCCTGGAAGCGGAGGGAGCGGGGCCGGATGGCCCCGCCTTTCCGTTCGTATTCTCCCCGGAGCGGATAGGCCCCGCTACCGCATCATCCATGGCAAATCTCTATGCCACGCTCTTGGGCAATTCGTCGCACCGAGCGCCATCCTCGAAATGCTTCTCCAAGCTCGCCTCCGACGCTACGGAGAGATTCACGGCCCCCACTCCGGAGGAAGCGGACAAAAGGGCATCGCAGACCTGGCCGGAACCCGGCGCCTCGAAACTCAGCCCCGCCAGAGCGACGTCCATGCCCAGTCGTGCGGTCTCGGAATCCACGGGCGCCAACGAATCGGGCAACACGGACGCCAAGGAAGTCCCGCCACCAAGCCCCTCTATGTCATCATGATCCAGTGAGGACATGAACGACGGCGTGGAGAGGGCAGCGAGGGACTCCTCGGCTTCGGCTTCCGAGAGCACCCCTGCCTCGGCTCCAGACATCGCAGAGAAAGGCGACACGGCGGAAAATGCCTCCGGAGCTGCAGGAGCTCTTGCCGGTTCGGCGGAAGCCGCTGCATTCGTGTTCGGTTCATAGGCCACCGTTCGGGACGCCACATCCCCGGCGCTCCACTTCGTGCCGTCCGAAAACTCCACCTCGTCCAGCTTGTAGGAGTCATTATAGAAGTGGTCCTGGACCCTGACGCTCCCCGTCCCGTCCTTCAGCGAAAACGTCACGTCGTTACCC
>NZ_CAUUGJ010000159.1:0-4010 GCF_963544685.1 uncultured Fretibacterium sp.
ATCCGGGTCCTTGCACTCCATCAGCAGGCATTCGATCGGCGGCACGTCCGGCGCGCGGAACAGTCCGAGCGTCCCCAGCCGGGCACGCGGGACGCCTCCCTCGAGGCGCAGGTCCTCCGTGAGCGCATAGCCCAGGCCCATGACGACGCCGCCCTCGATCTGTCCCTCCACGCTGTTTCGGTTGATGACCTGCCCCACGTCGTGGCAGGCGATGTACCGCTCGATCCGGCCGTCCTCGCTCAGAATGCACACGTGGGCCGCATAGCTGTAGGCCGCGTGGCTGACGGGGTGCGGTTTGTCCGAGCCCATGGGGTCCGAAATGAACAGGAACTCGTCGTAGAACTCCCACCCCTCGAGACGCCCGATGTCCCCACCGGCCTCCTTCAGGGCCTCCGCGAACCGCACGCAGACCCGCCGCGTCGCCTCACCCGTGAAGAGGGTTTGGCGCGAGGCCGTCGAGGTGCCGCTGTCCGGCGTCAGGGCGGTGTCGGGAGGGTTGAAGGCGATGCGGTTCACCGGGAGCCCCGTCGTGAAGGAGGCGATCTGGACCATGGTCGTCGCCACCCCCTGCCCCATGCAGGCCGCGCTGGTGAAGAGCCGGATGCCGCCGTCCCGGACCACTAGGCGCATACGCCCGGCGTCGGGCACGCCCACGCCCAGACCGCTGTTCTTCCAGGCGCAGGCGAGGCCCGCCCGGGGAGAGGACTCGAAGTAGGGCTTGACGGCCGCGAGGCATTCCCGAATTGCCGTGTTCTGCGCCGCGATCTGGCCGTTGCCCAGCACGTCGCCCGGCTCCACGACGTTGCGGTCCCGGATGTCCCAATAGGAGATGCCCGCTTTCTCCGCCAGGAGGTTCAGCGTGCACTCCACCGCGAAAGCGGACTGGGTGACGCCGAAGCCCCGAAACGCCCCGCTCGGCGGGTTGTTCGTGTAGACGTTCGTCCCCTCGATATCGACGTTCGGAACGCGGTAGGGCCCCGTGGCGTGGGTGCAGGCGCGCTGCATCACGGGCCCGCCCAGGGAGGTGTAGGCGCCCGTATCGCCCCGGATTCGCACCCTCATGGCCGTGAGGCGCCCCTCCGCGTCGCACCCGGCGGTGTAGTCCATCACCATGGGGTGCCGCTTGGGGTGGACGATCAGGCTCTCCTGGCGGGACAGCGTCACGCGCACCGGACGCTTCGCGTGCCACGCCAGAAGCGCCGCGTGGTGCTGAACGGACATGTCCTCCTTGCCGCCGAATCCCCCTCCGACCAGCGCCGAGATCACGCGCACCCCGCTTTCGGGGCAGCCCAGCATCCGCGTCACCTCCCGGTACTCGTCATAGACGCTCTGGCCGGACGTACGCAGGACCAGGACGCCGTCCTCGTCGAGATAGGCCAGGGCCGTCTCCGGCTCCAGGAAGGCGTGCTCCCCCACGGGCGACGTGTAGACCGCGTGCGCCACGTGGGCGGACTCCGCCAGGGCCCTGTCGACGTCGCCCCGCCTGACGACCGCGTTGACCTTAACGAAGTTGCCGAAGGGATGGATGAGCTCCGCGCCGGGCGCCATGGCCTCCTCGATGGTGAGCATCGGCCTCAGCACCTCGCTCTTCACCTCGATCAGGGCCAGGGCTTCCTTCAGGGTCTTCCTATCGATCGCGGCCACCAGGGCCAGGGCGTCCCCCGCATAACGCGTCACCTCTCCGGGGGCGATCAGCACCGGCCAGTCGTGCACGATATGCCCGATGTACCGCTCGCCCGGCACGTCCTCGGCCGTCAGCACGGCCACGACCCCCGGGTGTGCCGCTGCGGCGCGGGTGTCGATTTCCAGGATGCGTTCGCGCGGCGTTCTGGGACGCAGCGCCGCGCCATAGAGCATTCCGGGCATCTTCAGGTCCTCGACGTATTTACCCGTCCCCAGGGTCTTCTCGCGCGCGTCGAGGCGCGGCATCCGCTCCCCCAGGGCATAGGGGCGGTCGAAAGGGTCCTTCGGAGGGAGGAAGCCCGGATCCCGCAGGGCCTCGGCGGCCATCGCAACGGCCTTCTCGATCTTGACGTATCCCGTGCAGCGGCAGAGGTTCCCCTTCAGCGCCGCCTTGATCTCCGCCGCGGACGGGCTGGCGTTGACGTCCAGAAGCCCCTTGGCGCTCATCACCATGCCGGGAATGCAGAATCCGCACTGCACCGCCCCTGCCGCGCCGAAGGCCCAGGCATAGATATCCCGTTCCCGTTCGGAGAGCCCCTCGAGGGTCGTCACCGACTTGCCGTCCAGCCGCGAGATCTTCTGGATGCAGGCACGGGCCGTGCGCCCGTCGATCAGGACGGTACAGGCTCCGCAGACCCCCTCCGCACAGCCGTTCTTCACCGAGGTGATGTCGGCCGTATCCCTGAGATAATCCAGCAGGGAGCCGTCCTCCGCTATCTCGTGGACCGCTCCGTTGATCGTCAGCCTGTACATGCAATCCCCCTCCTCGCCGTCGGCCCTCCGCCGGGCGGCCTTTCCTGAGGGCCGGCCGACACAGCGTCTCTCGCAAAATCTCCTTCCGCAGCATCGTTCACGGCGCATTCCTCTCCCTCAAATCCTCTCCTCCGTCGGGGTCTCGGATACGGGGAACGACCCGGGCCGGGACGTCGGTTTTCGCCCCGGCCTCACAGAAAGGATGAAGAAACGCGCCGCTCAGCGCTCGACGATATTCTCCGTGTGCTCCGGCATCCGAGCCGCGTATTTCCGGGCATAGAGGCTCGGGATCGCGGCATAGAGCGCCGCACAGGCGACGATTTCCTCCTTCCAGGTCACCTCGTTGGGAGCATGGGCCTGGTTCTCGTGCCCCGGCCCGAACCCGATGCAGGGGATCCCGTGCATGCCCATGATCGCGACGCCGTTCGTGGAAAAGGTCCACTTGTCCAGCCGCGCCTTTTTGCCGAACAGGCCGGAATAGGCCTCCATCAGCGTCTCGCAGACGGGATGGTCCTCCTCGATGACCCAGGTCGGGAAGTAGCAGTCCGTGGGATAGAGCAGGCCCGTCCAGGAGGGACGCTCGTACTTGTACATGCGCACCTCGGCCCCGGCGGCCTCGACCGCGGGCAGCCGGCGGATCTGATTCATGGCGTACTCCGCCGTCTCGCCGCGCGTCAGGCGGCGGTCGATGGAGATGCGGCAGCCGTCGGCCACCGCGCAGCGCGAGGGCGAGGAGAAGAAGATCTCGGAGACCGTCAGGCTGCCCTTGCCCAGGAACGCGTCGTCCCTCAGGTTCGGGTGCAGCGCCCTCAGCTCGTTCAGGATCGGCCCCGCCTTGAAGATTGCGTTGTCGCCGCGCTCGGGCGCGGAGCCGTGGCAGCTCACCCCCTTGATGACGACCTCGATCTCCATGCGTCCCCGATGCCCGCGGTAGATGCCGCCGTCCGTCGGCTCGGTGCTGACGACGAACTCGGGGCGCAGCTTGTCCTCCTTGATGATGTACTGCCAGCAGAGCCCGTCGCAGTCCTCCTCCTGCACGGAACCGACCATCACGATGGTGCAGTCGTCCTCGATCCCCAGCTCCTTGACGATCTTGCCCGCGTAGACCATGGCGGCCATGCCGCCCTCCTGGTCGCTGGCGCCGCGGCCGCCGATGCGCTCGTCGTCCTCCATGCCCGCGTAGGGATCGAACTTCCAGTTGGCGCGCTCGCCGATGCCCACCGTGTCGATGTGGGCGTCCAGCGCGATCAGATGCCTGCCGTGCCCGATGGTCCCGAGGATGTTCCCCATGGGATCGATCTCGACCCTGTCGAACCCGACCTTCTCCATCTCCTCCTTGATGCGGTGGATGACCCGCTTCTCGTCGCAGCTCTCGCTTGGAATGGCGATCATGTCCCGCAGGAACCTCGTCATATCCTTCTCGTAAGACTTGGCCTTTGCCAGAATCCTCGCGTAGTCCATAACCATGCACCTCTTGTTTTTAGTTGGGGGCTTTGCCCCCAATCCCCCAGCAGGGGAACAAGTCCCCCTGTCTCTTATACACATCTGACGCTGCCGACGACTAGTCGAGTGTA
>NZ_CAUUGJ010000160.1:0-3997 GCF_963544685.1 uncultured Fretibacterium sp.
TCCCAGGGGCTCCAGTTCTTCACGGCGCTCCGGCGCAACGGGGTGGAGGCGCGGCTGTGCGTCTTCAAGGGCGAGAACCACGAGCTGAGCCGGTCCGGACGCCCCAGGCCGCGCCTGGCCCGGATGCGGGAGATCGTGCGGTGGTTCGTGGAGAAGGTGTAGGGAATCACCGTGCCGGAGGGTAGCCGCTGAGCCGCTGCCTAAGTCTGGTCTCTATTGGGTAAGATATTTTATGTTTTCAGCGGCTCACCCCAGCCCTGAAGGGCGGGGCTTGCGCCGCTTGTCCGGTTATTTTGCGCCCCCCTCTTTTGCCGTCTTTTCAATAGTGCGAATGGTCTGCAAATACTCTTCCTCTACTGGAGAAAGGTTCTGCACCTGATATTTTTTATACTCCGCCTTTGCTTTTTCAAGTGCCTGGGCATGGCTGACTTTTCCGGCACCGGTTAAAAGCGCCTCGCCTGTGGTAGAAAGAATGCGGTCAAGGTTTTCCACATAGTCGCTCATATACATGGGCATATGGCGCATGGCCTGAATTTCGGCAAAGTCAAAATATCCCGAAACCAGATTGTTCAGGATTTTCAATTCTGCTTCGGAAAGATAATTTTTCGCAACGGAAATATCCTTCATCGTTGGAAAATCACCGGAGAAAGACGTTAACCCCATAAACGGCTTTTCGGCATCTGCCCGCTCATAGATTACTTCTGCAGCGGTATGTCCGTGCGCTGCATAGTGCAGCTTATTCTGCACCATCTTGAAAAAGGCAACAGATTCGGTGCTTTTGGGATTATAATCCACGCTGGTGGCATAAAGGTCGAGCACCTGGCGGTACATCACTTTTTCGGAAGAACGGATGTCGCGGATGCGGTCTAACAGCTCGCGCCAGTAGTTTCCGCCTCCAAGATTTTTCAAGCGTTCATCGTCCATGGTGAAGCCCTTGATCATATACTCTTTTAAGCGCGCGGTCGCCCAGCGCCGGAACTGCGTCGCAATAGAAGACTTCACTCGGTAGCCGAGCGAGATAATCATATCGAGGTTATAATGCGGTATTTCTCTTGCAACTTCGCGATTTCCTTCTTGATGAACCTGTCGGAAAATCCGACAGGTTGACTCCTTATCCAGTTCACCTTCTGCATAAATGTTCCGAATATGTTCGACGATATTCGTTCTGGAGGACTGGAACAGTTCTGCCATCTGCACCTGTGTCAGCCAGACGGTTTCATCCTCAAAGCGCACATCAATTTTGGTGTCACCATTTTCTGACTGATAAATAACGACGTCGCCCTTGCTTTTTTCAGCGGGTAAATTATTCATCCTTCCTGCCATCCCCTAAATGAGCGGTAATTTCCGCCAGCACCCGGCCGATTTCGGCGTTCAGAGAAGCACGCTGTTCTTCAATAACGCTGAATGAGGTCCAGCGGGTCAAGGATTTCTTCATTCAAACGATCTTTCTCCCGCCACATCCCAGTTTATTTGCATGACGCAGGCAATGGTCGGGAAGTTCGCGAATGGACCTGTCGGACGATGGCTGGCAGGTCATTCAGTCCAGCTCCACGGACCCGGAGATGAAACACTCCCACCCCCTGGCCCCGCAAAAGCGTTCGATCTCCCTCGCCGTATCCGCGTCCCGCGTATACTCGAGCAGGCGGACTTTCGCCCCGGCCCTCTCCATCCTCTCGAGATAGGACAGGAAATACCGTCGGTCCTCCTCCCGGCTCCTGCCGAAGGCGCCCGTTTCAGAATCCAACCGGTCAAAATTCAACTTATCGAAATTTATCCTGGTGAACACGGTCTCCTGGTTCACCCCGGAGAACAGGCCCTCGATGCTCCCGTACTCCTCCAGCGCGGCCGTCGCATACTCGTCCCCGCCGTTGATGAGGACCTCCAGCCCGTACCCCGAGAGCCGGCGCAGCACCTCCGTCAGCCCGTCGAAGATCCCGCGGGCCTTCCTGTAGTGATAGACGTCGCAGTTATCGACGAAGAATCCGTCGATTCCCTTTCGCACATACCCCGCGGCCAGCTCGGAGACGACGAAATCCCGCCACGGCGCGGCGGATACGTCGATCCACCACTCCCCGTCCCAATTCTCGTACCTTCCCAGGACAAATTTTCTGAACCTGCCGTAATACGGGCGGAACGCCTCCAGGGAGCCCACGTTCAGATAGCCGTACACCGTGTGGCCCGACGCCTTCAGAGACGCGATCTCCCGCTCCTCGAAATGGGCCGGGTCGACGACCAGCACCCTGGTCCGCAGGACGCGCCGGTCCCTCAGCGCCTCGCTGCCCCTCATCCCGATAAAAACGCCGTACGGAGCGTCGAATGCCCGCTCCGGGCGCGCCTCCCCGGCAAGGCAGCATCCGCAGAGGACGAGCACGGCCACCAGGGCGCACGGCGACGCCCGCACCGCGATTTTACCAACCCATTCCATCATGGACGCCGCCGGTCAAAACCGGGCCCGAGCGGCGGAGAACTTCATCTTGACGTCCTGGGGCCTGCCGAAGTAGACCCAGGACGTGACCAGGACGTCCGCCCCCGCCGCGGCGTAGTCCGCCGCATTGTCCGCATTGATGCCCCCGGCGGCGGAGATGCGGACCCCGGGTTGGATTCGGCGCACCCGCTCGGCGCACTCCCGCAGCGCGTCGGGCGAAAAACGCTCGCACTGGATCACCTGGACTCCGGCCTCCGCGAACCGGACGGCCTCCTCCACGGAACCGGCCTCCGCCATGATCCTCCTCTCCGGAAAGCGCGCGGCCATCCTCGGGATCGCGGACAGGAACTCCGCCTCGTCCATGAAAGCCCGATGCTGGTCGAAGACGAGAATGGACTCCGACAGGCCCAGCCGGTGCACGGTCGCCCCGCCGGCCAGAGCGGCCCTCACGGAGAGGTGCTTCGTCCCCGGGAAGTGCTTGCGGGTCACCGCAACCTCCACGGACGGGGACGCGGCCCTCGCGTTCCGCACGACCCCGGCGGTCCGCGTGGCGATGCCGGAGGCGTACTCCATGACGTTCTGCGCCGCCTTGTAGACGGCGTGCAGCCGCCCGGCCGGACCCTCGGCACGGAGGCAGACGGTCCCGGCGGGCAAGCGGCTGCCGCTTGGCCGTACCTCCTCCGCCAGGGCCCCGACGGCCCGGAATATCCGGGCGGCCTCCTCCACCCCGGCGATCACGCAATCCTCCTTCGGGAAGCACTCCACGCAGCCGGGACGGTCCTCTATGCCGAGGGCGTCCACGGTCAGGTCCATCAGGTGGAGGTCCTCCTCGATCCAGGCCTCTATGCGGCTTTCGGGTACAAAAAACATCGGCGCATCTCCTCCCCTCGGGCGGGGCCGCCCATCCGGCCGGACCCCGCCCGCGTTCAAAACCCTCCGTCCCCCCGTGCGCGGCACCCCTCCAGCAGGGCGTACAGCAGCGTGCCGACGACGGCCAGCACGGCGCAGAGCCTCATGGCCCCGTCGAAATCGCCCCGCGACACGCAGTTGAAGATCTCCAGGGAGAGGGTGTTGGTCCTGCCCGAGATGTTCCCTCCCAGCATCATCGTGATACCCACCTCCCCCGAGGCCCTGGCGACCCCCAGCAGGAGGCAGGAGAAGAGCGTCCTCGAGACCTGCGGGACCGTCACGAAAAGGAACGTCCCCATCGCCCCGCACCCCAGGGTGCGGGCGGCCTCCTCCAGCCTGCGCAGTTCGGGGCGCTCCATCGCCGCCTGGAGGGGCCGGACCACCAGCGGCAGCCCCGCGACGAACGCGGAGAGGATCACCCCCGGCTCGGAGAAGACGATGCGCAGTCCCAGCCAACGCTCCATGGGCCCTCCAACGGGGCCGTTCCTGCCCAACAGCAGCAACAGCAGGAAGCCCATCGCCACGGGAGGGAAGATCAGCGGCAGCGTCACCAGAAACGCCAGCGCGCGGGCCAAAAGGCCGCGCCTCCGGCTGCAGAACCGGGCGCAGGGCAGCCCCACGCAGAGGTAGAGCAGGACGCAGGCCACGCACACCCTCAGCGTG
>NZ_CAUUGJ010000161.1:0-3989 GCF_963544685.1 uncultured Fretibacterium sp.
AGATGTAGCTCCGTCTCGTGGGCTCGGAGATGTGTATAAGAGACAGCCCGAGCCCCATGTGCGTGTCGCGCCCCCGGTGGGGTCGGCGCGGCCCCGGTTCCTGATCCCCGTGTTCCCCGGCACGAACTGCGAGTACGAGTCCGCCCGGGCGGTGGAGCGTGCGGGCGGACGGGCCGAGGTCCTGGTGGTGAACGCGCTTTCGACCGAGGCAATGCGGGCCTCGGCGGACCGCTTTGCGGAACGGCTCTCCGCGTCCCAGGCGCTCCTTCTGCCGGGCGGGTTCTCGAACGGCGACGAGCCGGACGGGTCGGGGAAGTTCATCGCCATCTTCCTGCGGAGCCCGGCGGTGCGCGGCGCGGTGGAGGCGCTTCTGGAGGCGCGCGGCGGGCTGATCTGCGGGATCTGCAACGGCTTCCAGGCCCTGGTCAAGACGGGGCTGCTCCCCTACGGGCGCATCCTGGACCCGGAGGACCCGATCAAAGAGCCGAAGGGGCCGGACAAACGGGACAGGCTGGACAGAAACGCCCCGACCCTGACCTTCAACACCATCGGCCGCCATCAGTCGCGGATGGTCCGGACGCGCGTGCTCTCGAACCGTTCCCCGTGGCTCCGGCGCGTTCGCGAGGGGGACGTGCACACGATGCCGATATCCCACGGGGAGGGGCGCTTCGTGTGCGAGCCGGAGCTGCTGAGGCGTCTGGCGGAGGCGGGGCAGGTCGCGACGCAGTACGTGGACCCGGAGGGCCGTCCGACGATGGACATCCGTTACAACCCGAACGGGTCCGCGGGCGCCGTGGAGGGGCTCTTGTCGCCCGACGGGCGCGTGTTCGGCAGGATGGGGCACGCGGAACGCGTCGGGCCGTACCTGTACCGGAACGTCGAGGGAAATTACGGCACGGAAATGTTCGAGTCCGCGGTGGAATTCTTTACGGGAGGGAAATAGAGGATGCAGAAGCGCGAGCGGCTTTACGAGGGCAAGGCCAAGAAGGTCTACGCGACCGACGACGCCCGGTTTTACATCATCGAGTACAAGGACGACGCCACGGCGTTCAATGGGGAAAAGAAGGGGACGATCGCCGGCAAGGGCGCGGTGAACAACCGGATGAGCAACATCCTGTTCCGCATGCTGGAGGCGAACGGGGTGGAGACGCACTTCGTGGAGGAGCTGAACGACCGGGAGACCGTCGTGAAGGCGGTGAAGATCGTCCCGCTGGAGGTCATCGTGCGCAACGTGGCGGCGGGCTCCTTCTCGAAGCGCTTCGGCGTCGAGGAGGGGCGGGAGCTGAAGGCCCCCACCCTGGAGTACTGTCTGAAGGACGACGCGCTGGGCGACCCGATGATCAACGACTCGCAGATCCTCGCTCTGGGGGTGGCGACGGAGGAGGAGCTGCGGACGATGGGCGGCCTGGCCCTTCGGATCAACGGCCTTCTGAAGGACTATTTCTCGCGGATCGGGGTCCGGCTGGTGGACTTCAAGATCGAGTTGGGCCGTTACGAGGGGCGCATCGTCCTGGCGGACGAGATCTCGCCCGACACCTGCCGGTTCTGGGACGCGGAGACGAACCGCAAGCTGGACAAGGACCGCTTCCGCCGGGACCTGGGCGGCGTGGAGGACGCCTATCGGGAGATGTTCGAGCGGGTGAGCCGCTAGCGGCGATGGACCATCTCTATGGCCCTTATGGCCGGGCCTCTCGCGGTTTCGAGGACGACTCGCTGCACGAGGAGTGCGGCGTCATCGGGGTGTACCGGGAGTCGGAGGACGCGGCCAGGCCGGTATACTACGGTCTTTACGCGCTCCAGCACCGGGGGCAGGAGAGCGCGGGCATCGCCGTGAACCGCGGCGGGCGCATCCAGCCCTTCAAGGGGCTGGGGCTGGCCGGCGAGGTCTTCCGCGGGGACGTCCTCGCGGGGCTCTCGGGGAACATCGCCATCGGGCACGTGCGCTACTCCACCGCGGGCGGGGGCGACGTGCGCAACGCCCAGCCGCTCGCGGCGCGGTGCCGGCTGGGCGAGATCGCCCTGGCGCACAACGGCAACCTGGTCAACGCGGACAGCATCCAGGAGACCCTGTCGGACGCCGGGGTGATCTTCCAGACCACGACGGACTCGGAGTCGATCCTGCACCTCATCTGCCAGAACGGGAACAGCCGCGGGATCGAGGCGGGCATCCGCAACGCGATGAGCCTGATGAAGGGGGCCTATGTGCTGGTGCTGACGATGGGCGACCGGCTGATCGGCGTGCGCGACCCGCACGGCCTGCACCCGCTGTGCCTCGGCAGGCTCGGCGACGGCTGGGTGCTGGCCTCGGAGAGCTGCGCGCTCGACGCGCTGGACGCGGCGTTCGTCCGGGACGTGGAGCCGGGCGAGATCGTGATCGTGGACGCCGGCGGGCCCCGCAGCCTGGAGCCGTCTCACTGGTGCCGCAAGAGCCTCTGCGTGTTCGAGCTCATTTACTTCGCCCGCCCGGACAGCGTGGTGGACGGGGTGAGCGTCTACGATTTCCGGCGGCGCTCCGGCGCTCTGCTCGCGGCGCAGAACCCGATCGAGGCGGACATGGTGATGGCGGTGCCCGACTCGGGGATCCCGGCGGCCATCGGCTACGCGGAGGCGTCCGGGATTCCCTACGGCGAAGGGCTGATCAAGAACAAATACATCGGCCGGACCTTCATCCAGCCCACGAAGGAGATGCGCGAGGACTCAGTGCGCATCAAACTCTCGCCGATCCGGTACAATATAGAGGGGAAGCGCCTGATCGTGATCGACGACTCCATCGTCCGGGGCACGACGTGCCGCCGCATCGTGGGGCAGCTGCGGGACTCCGGCGCGCGCGAGGTGCACGTCTGCATCACGTCGCCCCCGGTCCGCTACTCCTGCTACTTCGGGATCGACACGCCCTACAGGGAGAACCTGATCGCGGTGCGGAAGTCCGAGGAGGAGATCCGGGACTTTCTGGGCGCGGACTCGCTGACGTACCTGAGCGAGGACGGCCTCTCTGCGGCCTGCGGGGGCAGGCGGCTGTACTGCAGGGCCTGCTTCGACGGGGAGTACCCCATGGAGGTCCCCGCCGGCGCGCGGCCCTCGGGCTTCTGCAAGGAGGGAAAGGCCCCGGACCTCTCCCGGCCGGACGTTCGGCCGCAGCAAGGATTTTTATGACTATCGTAAGGAGATTCTGGAAATGGCCCATTTTTACGAGGAACCGTCGCACACGTTTTCCGAATATCTGCTGGTCCCCTCCTATTCGTCGGCGGACTGTATCCCCGCCAACGTGTCCCTGCGGACGCCGCTCTGCCGCTTCCGGCGGGGCGAGCGGCCCCCGCTGGAGATGAACATCCCTCTGACCTCGGCGATCATGCAGTCGGTCTCGGACGACCGGCTGGCGATCGCCCTGGCGCGGGAGGGCGGCGTTTCGTTCATCTACGGTTCCCAGACCGTGGAGCGCGAGGCCGAGATGGTGCGGCGCGTCAAGCGCTACAAGGCCGGATTCGTCGCCAACGACTCGTCCATCGGCCCGGACGAGACGCTGGCCGACATCCTGAGCCTCCGGGAGAGGACGGGGCACACCACCGTCGCGGTCACGCACGACGGGTCCCTGACGGGGCGCCTCCTGGGCATCGTCACGAGCCGCGACTACCGCGAGAGCCGCATGACGCCCGACACGCCCGTGCGGGACTTCATGACGCCCATCGAAAAGCTGGTCTACGCCCGGGACGGCGTGACGCTGAGCGAGGCCAACGACCTCCTCTGGGAGCACAAGCTGAACGCGCTGCCGGTGGTGGACGAACGAGGGCACATGGTGGCGTTCGTGTTCCGCAAGGACTATTCGATGCACAAGGAGAACCCGCTGGAGCTCCTGGACACGCACAAGCGCTACGTGGTCGGGGCGGGGATCAACACGCGCGACTACGCGGAGCGCGTCCCGGCTCTGGTGGACGCCGGGGCGGACGTGCTGTGCATCGACTCGTCTGAGGGCTTCACGGAGTGGCAGCGCC
>NZ_CAUUGJ010000162.1:0-3953 GCF_963544685.1 uncultured Fretibacterium sp.
GAGGGAGGGGCTCTGGAGCTTCGTGACGTTCCTGGCCCTGATCAGCCTGAACCTGGGGCTCCTCAACCTCTTCCCCATCCCCGCCCTCGATGGAGGGCGCATCCTCTTCGTCCTGCTGGAGATGGTGTTTCGCCGCCGGCTTCCGGAGCGCGTGGAGAACTGGATTCACATGACGGGCTTTGTCCTGCTGATCGCCCTGATGATCTTCGTCACCTGGCAGGACGTCTACAACCTCTTCTGGACGCGATGAGGCGTCAGGTCCGGATAGGGCCCCTGACGGTCGGGGGCGGGGCCCCGGTTCGGGTGGAGAGCATGCTGAAGGTCCCCCTGTCCGATCGCGGGGCCTGTCTGGACCAGTGCCGGAGCCTCCTCGAGGAGGGGTGCGAGCTGGCCCGTGTGGCCCTGCCGACGGCGGCCGACGCGGAGGGGCTGGCCTGGCTGCTTCCGCGGACCGAGCTGCCCCTCATGGCGGACATCCATTTCGACCCCGCTCTGGCCCTGGCGGCGATGGACGCGGGGTGTCGGAGCATCCGCATCAACCCCGGGAACATGCCGCTGGGACGCCTGAACGAGATGATACGGACCGCGAAGGATACGGGCGTGGTCATCCGCATCGGGGCCAACGGGGGGTCCCTCTCGGGGCGGCAGCTCGAGGAGGCGGGGGGGGACCGCGCCGCGGCGCTCTTTCTGGCCGTCCGCGAGCAGGCGGAGCTGTTGCTGGAGAACGGGTTCGAGGACATCATCCTCTCGGCGAAGTCCTCCTCCGTCCCCGAGACGGTGCGGGCCAACCTCCTGATCGCCCGGGCGTATCCCGATTTCCCCCTGCACATCGGCCTGACGGAGGCCGGTCCCGGCGACGGCGGGATCGTCAAGAGCACGGCCGGCATTGCCTCACTGCTGGCGCAGGGCGTCGGGGACACGCTGCGCGTGTCGCTGACCGACAGGCCGGAGCGAGAGGTGCGGGTGGGGTACGAGATCCTGAAGGCGCTCCATCTGCGCTCGCGGGGGGTGAACCTGGTGTCGTGCCCGACCTGCGGCCGCAGGCGCGCGGACGTCATGCGCCTCGTGGCGCTCATCGAGCCGATGCTGAAGGACCTGCCCGACGGGACGAGCGTGGCGGTCATGGGGTGCGAGGTCAACGGACCCAAGGAGGCGAAACACGCCCGACTGGGAATTGCCGGGACCCCGGCCGGCGCGGTCCTGTTCCGGGAGGGGCGGGTGGTCGGCGAATACCCCTTCGAGGAGCTGCCGGAGGTCCTGCCGCGCTTCTTCAGGGAGAACGGCCCCGGCGAACCGGGCGAATGACGGGCCCGCCGCGGGGCGGGGCATCGGGACCGTACATAAAACGGCCGATATGGGGAGACATTGGAAAAAGGGGGAACGTGGCATGCCGGTCAATCTCAAGGGAAGAAGCTTTTTGACTCTGATGGATTTTACGCCCGAGGAAATCGCCTATCTGCTGAGCCTTTCTGCGGACCTCAAGGCGAAGAAACGTGCCGGAATCCGGGGCTGCGCTCTGGCGGGGAAGAACGTGGCGCTTCTTTTCGAGAAGGCCTCGACGCGTACCCGGTGCGCCTTCACGGTCGCCTGCATCGACGAGGGGGGGCACCCCGAGTTTCTGGGCAAGAACGACATTCACCTCGGCGGCAAGGAGGACGTGAAGGACACGGCCCGGGTGCTGGGACGGATGTTCGACGGCATCGAGTTCCGGGGGTTTCGGCAGAGCATGGTCGAGGAGCTGGCCCGGTGGGCCGGGGTCCCCGTGTGGAACGGCCTGACGGACGTCGACCATCCCACGCAGGTCCTGGCCGATTTTCTCACGCTTCAGGAGAACTTCGGTCGCCTCGAGGGCCTGAACCTCACCTATGTGGGCGACGGCCGCAACAACATGGCGAATGCCCTCATGATCGGCAGCGCCAAGATGGGGGTCAACTTCACCATCGGGTCCCCGAGGGAGCTCTTTCCCGACCCCGAGCTGGTGGAGCGGTGCAGGGCGGCCGCGCAGCGAAGCGGCGCGGAGATCCGAATCGTCGACGATCCCCGGAGGGCCGTCGAGGGGGCCGATGCCGTCTACACCGACGTCTGGGTCTCGATGGGCGAGGAGGCGCAGAAGGAGACGCGCGTCCGGCTGCTGACCCCATGGCAGGTCAACGGGGATCTGATGAGGGCGACCGGCAGGGAGAGGACGATCTTCCTGCATTGCCTGCCGGCGGTGAAGGGCTGCGAGGTCACGGAAGAGGTTTTCGAGTCCCCCTGTTCCAAGGTGTTCGACGAGGCCGAAAATCGGATGCACACCATCAAGGCCGTGATGGTGGCAACCATCGGCGCGTAGGGGAGGTGGGAAGAATGTCGGAGAAACGGACCTTTCGGTGTGCCTCCTGTTCCCATGTATTCGAGCAGGAGGGAGGGGCGCTTCGCTGTCCCGAGTGTCGGGGCAAGACCCTGATTCTGCTGGAGGGAGCGCCCCTCAGGGGCTCCAAGGGGTGCGGCGGGAGCTGCGGAAGCTGTTCCTGCGGCTGCCATTAGTTTCTGTACGAAGGAGGCGGGGATGTCCATGGCGGAGGTGAAACAGGAGCACACGACGCATCTGCTGGGGGCCGCCGTCGTGGGCAAGACCCACCCGCGCATCGAGCTGCGCGGCCGGCTCGACAGCCTGAACGCCGCGATCATCCGCGTGCAGATAGCGGCGCGTGAGGCGGGGTGCGCGCAGCTCGAGAAGGACCTGGAGGAGGTTCGGGACAAGGTCGGGGAGATCCTGGCCTGCGAGGTGAGGGATGTCCCCTGCTCCGAACTTTCCCTGTGGGGGCTGACGGACGAGGAGATTCACGCGCGCTCGCATTTCCCGGAGCACGCTTACGGGATCGGGCATATTCTGCCCCATCCCGATATGGGGCGGTGGGCGGCGGAGCTCAATCTGCTGCGGACGCTGGTCCGGGAGGTGGAGCTCTGTGCCTGCCGCGCCTTCGAGTCGCGGGAGGGGGTGGAGAGGCCGGACATCGTCAAGGTGCTGAACCGTCTCAGCAGCGCCTTCTATATCCTGACCTACCAATACCTGCCCAAGGGATACGACCGGACGATCCATTTCGCGAGGAAGGACGTACCGAAAAGGGAAGCGCAGTCCCGGTAACGGAATGAACACCCTGCACGTTTTGAAGATCGCCCAGCTTGCCGTCAGGTCCCTGCTTGCCGAGGCCGCGGTCTACCCCAAGCCGGGGTTGGTCACCCCCCTGGACAACGGTTCCTGCGCGGACCGGACCTTCCAGCACTTCATCGACAGCGCCGTGGCGCTTCTTCCCTGTTTCCTCAACTGTGCGTCCATTGGGATGGAAACCCTGGAACTCGGCCCCGAGGACGTGTTCGCCCTGCTGCGCGTGACGGGACGCCAGGGCGAGCAGGAGATGCTGCAGGCGACCGGCGGCGTCGGCACGCACCGGGGGGCGATCTTCCTATTCGGTCTCCTGTGCGCGGCAGCGGGACGGCTCGCGGCCCAGGAACGGGAACTGACCCCCAGGGCCCTGGCCCTGGCCGCATCCTCCTTCGTGCGGGGAATCGTGGGACGGGAACTGGGCGGCCTGAATCTGGAGAGCTGCGGGACGGCGGAGGGGCGAGCCTTCGTCCTCTACGGGTTGGAGGGACCGAGGGGCGAGGCGGAACGGGGGTTCCCCATGACCTTGCGGGCCGCGGACCTGATGCGGAGGCTCGAGGAGGAGCATGGCGATGCCCTCACGTTCCGGGAGCGCGCGGCGCACACCCTGATCTTCATCCTATCCGAGAACGCGGACGGCGCTTTGGTGTCGCAGGGAGGGCTGGACGCCATGCTGAGCGTTCAGGCGGAGGCGCGAAAGGCCCTTGCGTCCGGTGGAATGCTCTCTCCCTCCGGTCGGGCCGGGATCGCGGAGATGGAAAGCGGGCTTGCGGGGCGCGGGCTGTGCCCCGAGGGCGGGGCCGATATC
>NZ_CAUUGJ010000163.1:0-3891 GCF_963544685.1 uncultured Fretibacterium sp.
CTCGACTAGTCGTCGGCAGCGTCAGATGTGTATAAGAGACAGATATAGACCAACGAGGCGGCGAGGGACAGATCCCCGGGGGCCATCGCCGAGCCGGAGTCCCGCAGGGCCTCCGAGGCGAAGCGCCCCTCCCTCACACGGGCCAGTACGTGAAGCGCTCCCTCAATCCCGCGCACGATGTCCTCCCCAACGACCCAAAAATCGAAAGAAAAAGGAGCACCCCTCGACGGGTGCCCCATCGCTGCATCTTGACGGCAAAACGAAGATTCGTCCCATACGCGAATCAGCGATCCCGAGAGGAACTCATCAGGACCAGAAGGCGCACCAGCTGCAGCACGGCCATCAGGGCGGCGGCGACGTAGGTCCATGCGGCGGCGTTCAGAACGCTCCTGGCTCCGTTCAGCTCATCCGGGGCCAGGGCTCCCGTCCCGTTCAGGATCGTGATGGCGCGCGAGCTCGCGTTGTACTCCACCGGCAGCGTCACCAGGTGGAAGACGACTGCACCCAGAAAGAGCACGATGCCCAGGTTCATCAGGAACTGACCGCGCATCAGGAGGCCGATGAAGAAAAGGGGGATGGCCATGTTGGAGACCAACCCAACCGCAGGCGCCACCCGGTTGCGGAACATCAGGGGCGCATATCCTTCGCTGTGCTGGATGGCGTGCCCCACCTCATGGGCAGCGACTCCGATGGCGGCGATGCTGGAGCTGGAGTAGACCGCGTCCGACAGGCTGAGCGTCCGGTCCCTGGGGTCGTAGTGGTCGGTCAGGTTCCCCTGAACGTGATTGACCGGCACGGAGGACAGTCCGAAACGATCCAGCAGCATCCGCGCCACCTGGGCGCCCGTGACGCCGCCCCGCGCCTGCACCTGGCTGAAGCGTCCGAAGGTGCTCTTGACGCGCACCTGAGCCCAGAGCGACAGGAGCAGCGCCGGGATCAAAAGGAGCATCGTGGGATCGAAAAAAGGATAATACATGAGGCGGATTCCCTCCCCGTACATCAAGAGTATGTAAGCCTAGCCAGTATAGCCGCGGGCCGCATAAAGCGCATCCGCAGAAACCACACCGGCAGGGCCGCCGCCGCGGTTGGCGCAGGCTGCCCCTGTATCGTTCCGGGGCTAGGCCGGAAAAGCCGCGATCGCCTCCACCAGACGCTCCTGTTCCTCCGCCTCGAGGCCGGGGAAAATCGGGAGCGCCAGGGACTCCTGCGACAGGCGCTCCGCCTGCGGGCAGTCTCCAGGCCGTCCCCCAAGAAAGGCGAAGCAGGGCTGGAGGTGCAGCGGCAGGGGGTAATAGACGCGCGTCGTCAGCCCCAGCCCTTCGAGGTGGGCCATCAGCCTGTCCCGGTCCGGAACGCGCACCACATATTGATGATAGATATGATGGTTGCCGGCGAGCTCCTCGGGAAGCGTCACCCGGTCCGTCAGCCCCCGGGACTCGAAGAGCAGACGATACCGGTCGGCGCAGAGGCGCCGGTCGGCATTCCAGCGCTCCAGGTGGGGCAGCTTCACATCGAGGACCGCCGCCTGGAGGGCGTCGAGCCGGCTGTTCAGCCCGACCTCCTCGTGAAAGTAGGTGCGCTCCTCGCCATGGACCCGCAGGCGCCGCAGCCGTTCGGCCCGTCCTGCGTCGCGCGTTACGACCATTCCGCCGTCGCCGCAGCCCCCCAGGTTCTTCGTGGGAAAGAAGGAGTAGCACCCCACGTCCCCCACGGCGCCGGCCCGCGCGATACGGTTCTCCACCCGACGCCAGGCGCCGAAGGCCTGGGCGGCGTCCTCCACGATCGCCACGCCCCGCTCGGCGCAGAGCGCCGAGATGCCCTCCAGGGGCACGGTCTGGCCGAACAGATGCACGGGCAGAAAAGCCTTTGTCCTCGGGGTCAGCCTGCGCTCGACCTCGGCAAGGTCGATGTTCCCGGTCACGGGGTCGATATCCGCGAACACGGGCCTGGCCCCAAGGCGCACGACCGCCCCCGCCGTGGCGAAGAAGCTGTATGGGGTCGTGACGACCTCGTCCCCCGGCCCGACATCCAGGGCCATCAGGGCCAGGATCAGCGCGTCCGTCCCCGAGGCGCAGCCGATCGCCGAGCCCTCGGGAAGCTCCAGGTAGCTCTCGACATGCTCCTCGAAAGCGCGGACCTCGCGCCCCAGGACGAAGGACTGAGCCTCGAACACGCGCTCGAGGGCCCCCCGCACCTCGTCCCGTATCTCCGCATAGGCCCGGGACAAGTCCAAAATAGGCAGACGATCGTTCACCCTACCATCTCCTCGAAATTCAAATCGGCTTAGGCTCAAATATCCGCCGCGGCGTTTTCGTTTTTATGATACATTATCCCTCAAACGTCGAAATTCGAGGAGAACGACATGCGGCTTTTCATCACGGTTCTATCCATGATCTCCGTCATCGCGTTCGGCTACGCCCTGGCCGGATATGCGGGATACGCCCTCGGGCGCGGAAGGGAGGACTACATCGTCCTGGGGCTTGCCCTGGGCTTTCTGACGGGCTCCCTCTCCCTGTGGCTCTGGAAACGGTGGATGCCCCTGTTTCTGGAGGAGGCGGACCCGGGGGAAGAGGAACGCGGCGATCGAGACGGAGGGACATCCGTCTGAGCCCTCGTGTTCCGGAACTCTCCGGCCCTCGATCTCGGGCGGATGGGAAAAACCATCCTGACGGGGGTATTGCCCTTCCGGGGTTTGGAGCGGTTTAATGGACCCGGGTTCGAGTCCCCGCGGAAAACCGCTCGAGGGCGCGGTCCGGGGGATTGAAAGATAATGGAAGGATCTGGAGGGAACGGAAATGGACGCAGCACAGCGCATCGCCCGCGCCACCCCTTTCGAGGCGGCTTCGACGTCGATCGGCCTCGGGCTCTTTCTCGTCTGGCTCTCGCAGGCCCCGTCCCGGGCGCTTCTCCCCGTCGCCCCCATCCTGCTCACGTCGTTTCTCTTCGCCTTCGCGCTGAGCTGCACGCTGATCGCCCGGACCAACCTCCCGGGGCCAGGCAGTTTTGCGCGGACAATCTGGCTCATGCCCTGCCTGCTGCTGCCCCTGCCCCTTTTGGGAGGCCTTTGGGGCCCGCTGAAGATCCCCGCCCTGCTGCTGCCCGCCTTTGGGGCCGCCCTGCTCTTCTGCCGATGGATGACGCTCTGCGCGCGCTTCTCCCCCAGGACCTTTCCGCTGCTCTACGGGCTGTCCACCCTGGCCTCCGCAACGGGGAGGCTCGTCATCCCTCAGTTCCCCCCGCTGCTCCACGCACTTCCCTTCCTCTCCACGGGGCTCCTTCTCCTGGCCGTCCGGGAACGGCGCTGGATGCCCGAGGGCGAGCACTACGCCAGCCCCGTCTTCTCCACCCGAGAGGGGGTCGGCCTCATCGCCTTCGCACTCGTGATGAACGTCATGCAGATCATCGCCGACTCCGGATTTTCCGCGGCGCGCCCCCTGTCCTCCGACGTTCCGGAAATTTTATCCGCACTGCTCTCCCTGGCCGTGCTCGTATCTCTGCTCCGTCTGAACAGGCCGATCTCCTGCCGAGGCATCCTGACCGAGGGCATCGGGCTCTGCGCGGCGGGGATCCTCCTGGTCGGGGTATCCGCCCCGATCGCGCTGCTCTCCATGAGCATGGGCTGCTTCTTCCTCGAGCTCTCCTTCTGGCTGCTGATGCTGCAGTTTGCCGCGCCGTCGCCGAACCCGGCGCGCATGATCTGCATCGGGGCCTCCCTGCTCACCTTTGCCCTGATCGCCTCGCGTACGCTTCTGAACTTCCTCTCCCCCCTCGGCGCGGAAGCCCTCTCGGTCCAGTCCGGTTTTGCCCTGTTCACCGGCCTGATCTCCGCTGTCTTCGTCCTTCTGCCTGTCTCTTATACACATCTCCGAGCCCACGAGACGGAGCTACATC
>NZ_CAUUGJ010000164.1:0-3809 GCF_963544685.1 uncultured Fretibacterium sp.
CGCGGGGTCGTAGCCGCTCTCGACCTTCTCGATGCGCACGGCGGCGACCTTGTACTCCGCCGTGAGCGTCACGGGGTCGTAGGCGCCGATGGTCAGCTCGTTCACGGGGGACTCCTTGAAGTGGAACGTCATGAAGAGCGAGCCGGGCTTGACCCTGTCCGTGACCGTCACGCGCGTGACCACCTGTCCGCGCCGCGAGGTCACGCGGGCCAGCTGTCCCTCGGCGAGCCCCAGCCTGCGGGCATCCTCGGGGTTTATCTCCGCCATCTCGCAGGGCACGATGGCGTCGAGCGTCGGGGAGAAGCGCGTCGTGACGTTGTAGTGCTCCAGCCTGCGTCCCGTGATGAGCAGGAAGGGGTACTCCTCGCAGGGCGGCTCGGCCGGCTCCACATGCTCGATCGGGACCATTTTGCCCTTTCCGATGGAAAAGGTGTCCTTGTGGAGGTAGAGAGTCCCGGGGTGGTCCACCGTCGGGCAGGGCCACTGCAGCCCCGTCGTCCCCATACGCTCGTAGGTCATGCCGCGGTACTGGGGGATGGCGGCGCGCATCTCCTCGAAGACGTCCTCCGACGTCCGCCAGTCGAACCCCTTCGCGCCCATCGCTTGGGCGATGGATGCGACGATCTGCCAGTCGACGCGGGCCTCCCCCGGCGGCTCCACGGCCTTCCGGACGCGCTGCACCCGCCGCTCGGAGGCGGTGAAGGTCCCCTCCTTCTCGGCGTAGCAGGTCGCGGGGAAGATCACGTCGGCGAACTTCGCCGTCTCGGACATGAAGATCTCCTGCACCGCGACGAACTCCATGGCCTCGAACCCCTTCTTGACGTGGTTGGCGTCGGGGTCGCTCATGACGGGGTCCTCGCCCATGACGAACATCGCCTTGAGGGTCCCCTCATGGGCGGCGTCGAACATCTCGGGGATCTTGTAGCCCGGCTTGCCGGAGAGCTTCCGCCCCCAGAGCTTCTCGAAGAAGGCCAGCTTCTCCGGGTCCGTCACCTTCTGGTAGCCCGGGAAGTCCGTGGGCAGCGCGGCCATGTCGCAGGCGCCCTGGACGTTGTTCTGTCCGCGCAGGGGGTTGATCCCCGCGCTCGGAAACCCGATATGCCCCGTCAGGAGCCCCAGGTTGGCGAGGTTCTTGACGTTGTTCGTCCCGCAGATGTGCTCCGTGATCCCGAGCGTGTAGAAGATGCCCGCCTTCCGGGTCGTGGCGTAGAGGCGCGCGGCCTCGTACAGCTGCTCGCGCGGAATCCCCGTGATGGCCTCGACCCGCTCGGGAGTGTAGGACTCGATGCACTCCAGCAGGGCCTCGTACCCCTCGCAGCGTTCTTTGATGTAGGCCTCGTCCTGCCAGCCCTCCTTGACAATGATGCGCATCATCCCGTTGATCAGGGCGATGTCGGTGCCCGAGCGCAGGGGCAGCCACAGGTCCGCCATCCCCGCGAGCTCCGTGCGGCGCGGGTCCACGACGATCAGCTTCGTGCCCCGGCGCACGGCCTGTTTCATCTTGATGCCGATGACGGGATGCGCCTCGGTGGTGTTGGACCCGATGACGAAGAGCAGGTCCTCGTCCAGGATCTCGTTCACCGAGTTCGTCATGGCGCCGCTTCCCAATGAGGTCGCAAGACCTGCGACCGTGGGAGCGTGTCAGGTCCGGGCGCAGTGATCGACGTTGTTGGTGCCGATCGCCGCGCGCATGAACTTCTGGAATACGAAATTGTCCTCGTTGGTGCAGCGGGCCGAGGAGAGCCCCGCGACCGAGTCCGGCCCGTACCGCTCCACGATTTGGGAGAAACGGTCGGCGGCGAACCGGATGGCCTTGTCCCACGTCGTCCGCTCGAACTTGCCGTCCACCTTGATCAGGGGGTGGGTCAGCCGGTCCGGGCTGTGGATCAGGTCGGTGTGGAAGCGCCCCTTGACGCAGAGCTGCGTGCCGTTGATGGGGGCGTCCTCCGCGGGCGTCACGCCCACGACGCGTCCGTTCTTGACGTTCAGGTCGAAGTTGCAGCCCGTGCCGCAGAAGGGACAGGTGGTCCGCACCTTCGTGACCTCCCAGGGACGGGTTCCGACGAAATGCTTGTTGATCAGGGCGCCCGTGGGGCAGGCGGCGACGCACTGCCCGCACATCCGGCAGATCTCGCGGTCGATGGGGCGGTCGAAGGACGTCGTGACCGTCGAGTTCACCCCGCGCCCCACGAAGTCGACGGTCCCCGTCACCTGGATCTCGCGGCAGACCCGGACGCACTTGCCGCACTTGATGCACTTGTTCTGGTCGCGGATCATGACGGGGTTGGCCTTGTCCAGGGGAAAGACGGTGTTCGTGCGCGGCCAGCGGCTCTTCTGGACCCCGTACTCGTAGCACAGGTCCTGCAGCTTGCAGTTCCCGACCTTCTCGCAGGTCAGGCAGTCCTGCGGGTGGTTCCCCAGGATGAGATCCAGGAGGCTCTTGCGGTAGCGGACGATCCGATCCGTCTTTGTCTTGACGACCATGCCCTCCTTGACCAGGGTCGAACAGGAGGTCACGAGCTTCTTCGACCCCTCGAGCTCGACCACGCACATCCGGCACCCCGAGAACGCGGTCAGATGCTTGTCGTAACAGAGATTGGGAATCTCCACCCCCACCGAACGGGCCGCCTCGATGATCGTCGTCCCCGGAGCGACCTCGACGCCGTGCCCGTCGATATTCAATTTAACCAAGTCCGCAACCCCCTTTTCGCCACACTCGGGCTTCCTCCTCAAATGGCATGCCCTCAAAACGCCTGTCGGGCCCCATCCGGAAATTTCGATGCAAAATTTTTGGATGGTGGTCAATTCGGCATTTTGACGCTACAATAGGATCAGCCAAAAATTGAATGAAATGTTCAACTAGTCAACCTGCTGTAGATTGTACCATAACCGGGCGTCGGGGAGGGGTGTGTCCCCGGCTCCGCGGGCCGACACGGAGGGGGTTTCCTAGAATGGCTGTTTTCACGTTCGATATGGAGGCAAACCGCGAGAAGATTCAGGCGTTCCGTAGCTTCATAGACGACAACAGGTTGCGCAAGGGTGTGCTGATGCCCGTCCTGCAGGATGCGCAGTCCCGCTTCGGGTACCTCCCCAAGGAGGTGCTGGAGATCGTGTCTAAGGAGCTCAGGGTTCCGATGTCGGAGGTCTACGGCGTGGCGACCTTCTATTCCCAGTTCACCTTCATCCCCAAGGGGCGGCACGACATCAGCGTCTGTTTGGGCACGGCCTGCTACGTCAAGGGCGTCGAGACCGTCATGCAGGCCCTCGAGCGCGAGCTTGGGATCAAGGCCGGGGAGACGACTCCGGACCTCCAGTTCTCCATCACGCCGACGCGGTGCCTCGGGGCCTGCGGCATCGCCCCGGTTATCGCCATCGACGGGGAACAGTACGGAAACCTGACGCCGGAGAAGCTCAAAGCCACTCTGGACAAATACCGATAGGCCAGCCGGCGGAGGTTTTCTTGGGGGTTGCCGGTTCAGCGCGGAATACACGGGAGGGGAATGTCGATGACAGCTACGATTGCGGAGATGGTGAGGGGGCTTGACGCGGAGGCGCTCGTGAGTCTGAGGGAGAGGGCCCGTGCCCGTTTGGACGAACGTCTGCGGGAGAGGACGGACGTCGCGCTCGTCGACGGGGAGTATCGTCTGACCGGGAGCTTTTACGAGAAGCAGCTTCGGCTCGTGCTGCGCAACTGCTCCATCATCGATCCTAAAAATGTGGAGGATTACGTGGCGCTCGGCGGATACGCCGCCCTGTCCAGGGTCCTGACGGAGATGACCCCGGACGAGGTCGTCGGGGAGATGACGCGC
>NZ_CAUUGJ010000165.1:0-3773 GCF_963544685.1 uncultured Fretibacterium sp.
GGCCCTCGAGATCACCGTGCTGGGCCCGGCCCTTCGGGTCGAGGAGGGGGAGGGGTGCGTCGTCGTCACCGGCGCCGACGCCGGCGTCACCCGCAACGGAGCGGCGCTCGATACCTGGCGGGTCCATCGCGTGGCGGCCGGCGACACGCTGGCGTTCGCCGCTCCGGCTTCGGGGGCTCGGGCGTATCTGTGCGTCAGCGGGGGCTTCGACGTTCCGTTGGTCATGGGCAGCCGTTCCACCTACGTACGGGGCCGGTTCGGCGGCCACGAGGGAAGGGCACTGAGGGCCGGGGACGTGCTGCGGACCGGGGCCCCGGATGTCCTTTGGGCGGACTCCGAGGGGCTGGCCCTGACTGTCGGCCTGCGTCCGGTACGAGACGCCTCGGCGCCGCTGCGCGTGGTGATGGGGCCTCAGGACGATGCCTTCACGCCGGGGGGGATCGAAACGTTCCTGAGCTCGGAGTACACGGTTTCCGCCTCGGCCGACCGCATGGGGTACCGTCTGGAGGGGCCATCCGTGGAGCACTGCGAAGGGGCCGATATCGTGTCGGATGCCGTCGCCCTGGGCAGCGTCCAGGTGCCCGGCCACGGCCAGCCCATCGTGATGCTCGCAGACCGGCAGACGACGGGCGGCTACACGAAGATTGCAACGGTCTGCGCCGTGGACGTGCCGGTTTTGGCGCAGCGGCTTCCGGGCCAGGGGGTCCGCTTTGCGCGCGTCTCCGTGCCCGAGGCCCTGAGACTGCTTCGGGACGAGGCCCGGCTTTACGGGGAGGCGCGGCGTCTGCGCGCGGCGTGGCGGACGCGTCCCGGCACGGTGTCTCCGGCCTCTGGGAGCGGTCTGCATCGGGAGCGCGGCCGGATGACGCTGACGGTAAACGGCGTTGCGCACGCGGTGGAGTGGGAGCGTCTGCCCTAGCGGTCCGGCCTGGCGGGCCGGACAACGGAGTCGTATCGCCGTACCCCAAATCCGCAGACAAAATCCTGGCGTTTGGCAAGGAGGGGTTCTACGCGTTTTTTGCCGCACCTGGCGTAGCAGGATCGAGGCCAGCCCAACCGATACCATGACGCGCCCGATTCCTTCATGAAACCGTCGCAGCCTGTGGATTTCCTTGCATCTTCAATTCTTGACAACCCCCCTCTCTGAAGCGTAAACTTTTATTATCCTGAGAAAAAATTATCATGTCGTTAAAAATAGCATGGCGAACGCATGGGGGTCCTGAGGCCGAGTCCCTTCGGCCTCGGGTACTCTGACGCCGATGGAGGGAGGTGCCGCGGTGGATTGCGAGAGGCCCGGAATGGGAAGAGCCGTCGATACGGAGGAGGAAAACGGAGGGGCTGCGGGCGGAAAGTCCGCCTCCGGCGATGTCGTCGCTTCCTACCTGCCGTTGGTCGATTTTCTGGCGGAGGTTCTGGGGCCGACGGCGGAGGTCGTCCTGCACGACCTGCGGCGCAAGGGGCACTCCATGGTCGCCATCCGCAACGGGGAGCTCACGGGGCGCAGGGCTGGGGACGCCACCGCCACGGAGGCCGCCCTCAGGATGGCGCGGAGGGCGGAGGAGCGCGGGGAGCCCTATGCGGCCAATTATTTCGGCCAGCCGGCGGGCGATAAGATCCTGAGGTCCTCCACCTATTTCATCAGGGACGAGAAACGGAACGTCGTGGGGATCCTGGGCGTCAACGTCGACCTCACGCAGCTCATGGCCGCGCGTCAGACGGTCGATCGGCTGCTGGGCCTGGAGAAGTCCGGCGGCGTGCCCGCTGTCCCCTTCGTCGGGGAATCCAGAGGGCCGCGCCGGGACGAGGCGGACCGGAACGTCGAGCACATGGTCTATTCCGTCCTGGAGCGGGTTTTATCGGCCTGTAAGGCGGCCCCTTCCCGTCTCACCGCCCGCGAGAAGCGCGAGGTGGTGGAGGAACTGAACGCCCGGGGCGTCTTTTTGCTGAAGGGCGTAGTCACGGAGGTCGCCCGGCGCCTGAGCGTCTCGGAGCAGACGGTCTATCGCTATTTGAAGGGTTGAAGCCGGAATTGAAAAGGAGGACGAGAAGTCCCAGGAAACCCTCCCGAAAAGGGAGGAGAGATCACTCCAATCTTGATCGTTCGCGCGCTGCGTTTGGGCCGATGACCGTCCGGTGAAAGCCCCAGGCGGACCGCACGGCTCGTTTTTTCGCCGGCGTTGCGCTTACTGCATGCGAACGATCTCGAATTGGAATCAGGGGGCCTGTTGAATGCTGTTGATCGGAAACGGAATGCTGGTAACGCGCGATCCTCGAAATCCCTGGTTCCCGAACGGCTGCGTGGCGGCCGACGGCAGCTTGATCGTCTCGGTGGGGCCGACCGACGATCTGCGGGCCCGATATCCCGAGGCCCGGTTCGTCGACGCGAACGGCGGCCTGATCCTGCCGGGCTTCATCAACGCCCACATGCACTATTACAGCGCCTTCTCCCGCGGGATATCCACGAAGGACGCACCGGCGCAAAATTTCATGGAGGTCCTGGAGCGGCTCTGGTGGCGGCTGGACAAGGCCCTGAGCCTCGAGGACTGCTATTACAGCGGCCTGATCTGCATGATCGACTGCATCAAGAACGGCACGACGACCGTGCTGGACCACCACGCCAGCCCCCATGCGGTGAGGGGCAGCCTGTTCGAGCTGGCCCGCGCCGCCCGCGAGACGGGGATCCGAAACTGCCTTTGCTACGAGGTGTCCGACCGCGACGGTCCGGAGATCATGCGCCGGGGAATCGAGGAGAACATGGAGTTCATCCGTGCCGCCCGTGAGGAGAAGGATGACCTGCTGGCCGGGACCTTCGGGCTTCACGCCTCCATCACCCTGTCGAACGAGACCCTGGCCGCCTGTCGGGAGGCGATGGGGGACGCGGATGCGGGCTTCCACGTCCACGTGGCGGAAGGGCCGGCCGACGAGCGGGACTCCGAGGAGAGATACGGCCGGCGCATTCTCGAGCGTTTCCGCGATTTCGGCCTGCTGGGGCCGAAGTCCATCGCCGTACACTGCATCCACATTGACGAGCACGAGATGGATATTTTGAAGGAGACGGGGACGGCCGTCGTCCACAACCCGGAGTCCAACATGGGCAACGCCGTGGGCACGACGCCCGTGCTGGAGTTTTGCCGGCGGGGCATTCTCACCGGCCTGGGGACGGACGGCTACGTCAGCGACATGCTTCAGTCCTACAAGATGGCCAACGCGCTGCAGAAGCATGCCAATGGGCATCCCAACGTGGCCTGGGGGGAGATCCCGCAGATGCTCTTCGAGAACAACGCGCGCATCGCGGAGCGGTACTTTGGCGTGCCGCTGGGGCGTCTCGCGCCCGGCTGTTCGGCCGACGTCATCGTCTCGGACTACGTGCCGCCGACGCCGCTCACCGATGCGAACGTCAACGGTCACCTGCTCTTCGGGGCGAGCGGCCGCAGTGTGGTCACCACCGTCGCGCGCGGGAAGGTGCTGATGGAGAACCGCGTGCTCCCGGGAATCGACGAACGGGCCGTCGCGGCCAGGGCCCGCGAGCTGGCGGTGAAGACGTGGGAGAGGTTTTAGTGAATGACCGGCCCTTTGCGGCCTTTCAGGCCGCAAATGCCGTGTCAGTCACTATCTCAACGGCGCAACCGTTTGCGCCGTTGAGGCGTGAATGACCGCCTTCCACGAGGTGTTGGCTTGTGGGGTATGCCGGTCGCGCTATCTGGCCGGCCCGGCTCTTCGTTTGCGCCGTTGAGGCGTGAATGACCGCCTTCCGCGAGGTATTGGCCTTGTGG
>NZ_CAUUGJ010000166.1:0-3751 GCF_963544685.1 uncultured Fretibacterium sp.
TGTGATTGAATGATGCCCGTAACAGGCATTGAGACAATCAGGTCCCTGCGGACGCGGGAAGCGGGTGCGACGCCCGCACGGCCCCGCCACTGTGACCCGGACGAATCCGCGCGCATCACCCACTGGAGGATCCGTTGAACACCATCCTCCGGGAAGGGGCGGACGAGGACGAGGGGAAGTCAGGATATCGCGCTCGCAGGCGGGAGGGAAGTGACGTTTGCGTGGGCGAACTCCTTTGCAGATGAATGGCGCTGTAAAAGGGCGAGACACGACGACGAGGGCGTGTCTTTTTTTGTGTCCGGCGTCCTGCGGCACGGGGCTGGACGCGATTGTGGGAGAGGAGAATGAACGATGATGAAAACCCTGTTTGCCTTTATGGCGTTCACGGTTCTTTTTGCCGCCTCCGCGGCGTTCGCCGGCCCTCACGGCCAGGAGAACCCCGACCGGACGGGTATCCTGATCGCCTCGTTCGGGACCTCCATGCCCGAGGCGCGGAAGGCCATCGACAATCTCGTCGACAGCGCCAAAAAGTCCTTCCCCGACGCGGAGGTGCGTCTGGCCTTCACGTCCAACATCATCCGCAGGAAGATCGCCCGCGAGCAGAACATCGAGGTCCCGACGCCGGTCGAGGCTTTGGCGGGAATGAACGACGAGGGCTTCACCCACGTCTACGTCATGCCCACCCACATCATCCCGGGCGAGGAGTACGACGAGATGCGGAACGTCGTCGATGCCTTCGCCTCGCTCAAGGGCAAGTATGGGTTCAAGAGGATCGAGCTGGGGACCCCCTACCTCCACAGCGTGCCCGACTGCGACCTCATGGCCAGGATCCTCATGAACCGCTTCGCGCCCTACCTGAAGCAGAGGGGAACGGCGATCGTCCTGATGGGCCACGGCACGCCGCACCACATCGCCAATGCCATGTACAGCCAGCTCCAGCTCTCCCTGGACCGCGCCGCCCACGGAAAATTCTTCCTGGGGACGGTCGAGGCGGCCCCGACGATCGAGGACGTCATCCGGGAGCTCAAGAGGAACCCCTCGATCAGGAAACTCGTGATCTCGCCGCTCATGATCGTCGCGGGCGACCACGCCAACAACGACCTTGCCGGGGCGGACGACGACGAGTCGTGGCTGAACCTGCTCAAAAAGGCGGGCTACAGGAACATCGAGCCCTACCTGGTGGGGCTGGGCGAGGATCCGCAGATGGCGAAGGTGTTCGTGGACCGCATCCGCGAGATGATGCGGTAGGGCTTTTCTTCAACTTTTCCGATTCTCTTTTTCACCCCGCATCGGGCAGGCGATGGATATCTCCGCACACCGGTCGGAACGGGGACGCCGGCGATGGGTCCTCGGGGCGGTGCTGCTGGGGCTTCTGGCGTCCACGGCGGTCTGGCGGCTCGCGCTGGGGGAGTGGGACATCCCGCTCTCCCGCGTGGCCGCCCTGCTGCGGCCCGGACTGCCCGAGGCGGAGCGCACCCTGCCCGAGGCGCTGATTGTCCGGACGGTCCGGCTGCCCCGCCTCCTCGCCGCCGTCGGGACGGGCGGTCTGCTGGCGGTCTCCGGGGCGGTGCTCCAGGGGCTCCTCTCAAACCCGCTGGCCGAGCCCTACACCTTGGGCATCGCCGCGGGGGCGGCCTTCGGCGGGGCCTGTGGCCTCATCTTCAACGCCGCCCTGGTGACGCCCATGGCCTTCGCGGGCGCCGTCGCCGCGCTCTGGCTCGTCGGGCTCATCGCCTGGCGGAGCGGAGGGGGCGGGGCTCATCTGGTCCTGGCGGGGGTGATCGCCAACGCGGTCCTCTCCGCCGGGGTGACGTTCCTCAAGGCCGTCGCGGACGACCGGCTGGGGGCCATCGTCCTGTGGCTGATGGGCAGCTTCTCCGGTGCCGGGCCCGAGGGGGCCGCCGCCGTGTGGGCGGCCGCGGCTCTCGTTCTGCTCCCCGCCTGGGCCTGCGGCCCCATGCTCGACGCGGTGTCGCTGGGCGAGGGGCGGGGTGCGATGCTGGGCGTCGACGAGGCGAAGCTGCGGCGTCTCCTGCTCTGCGCCGCGTCCCTGGGGACCGCCGCGGCGGTGAGCCGGTTCGGCATCGTGGGGTTCGTGGGGCTCGTCGTCCCGCACCTCGTCCGCCTGACGGTCGGGCCCGCCCATCGGCCCCTGTCGCTGCTCTGCTTCCTGGCGGGAGGGACCCTTCTGGCCGCTGCGGACGGGTTCGCCCAGCGGATGGGCGAGCTGCCGGTCGGCGTGCTCACCGCGCTGATCGGGGGGCCCTTTTTCTGCTGGCTCCTGATGCGGCGCGGGGCACGGTGACCCGATGGCGCGGCCGTCCTTCCGGTTCGGGGCCCTGACGTCCCGCTACGGCGAGCGTGCCGTCCTGGATGGGCTCGATGGGGAGATAGCCTCGGGCTGCCTGACGGCCCTGATCGGCCCCAACGGCAGCGGCAAGAGCACCCTGCTTCGGGTCTTGGCGGGCCTGCAGCCCTACGGGGGGACTCTGACCCTGGACGGGCGCGAGGCCCGGTCCCTCTCCCGGCGGGAGTTCGGGCGCCGGGTGGGCGTGGTCCCGCAGCAGTTCCGAACGGCCTACCCCTTCTCCGTATGGGAGGTTATCGGGATGGGGCGCCTTCCGCATCGGGGCCTGTTCTCGCGGCTGACCGGAGAGGACGAGGAGCGCATCGCGGCGGCGGCGGAGCGCATGGACGTGGCCTACCTGCTGCCGCGCCGCGCGACGGAGCTCTCGGGCGGGGAGGCGCAGCGCGTGCTGCTGGCCTCCGTGCTCGCGCAGGACCCGCAGGTCCTCTTGCTGGACGAACCCACGTCGGCGCTCGACCCCAACCAGGCGGCCCGCGTGTTCTCCGTCCTGAGGGACCTGGCCCGGGAGGGCAAGACCGTCGTCGCCGCTGCCCATGACCTCAATGCCGCGCTGCCCTTCTCCGACGCCTTCATGGCCCTGAGGAACGGGCGGCTGACGGCGCGGGGCCCGGCGTCCGGCTTGGACGAAGAAACCTTGAAAGGGCTTTACGGAGCGGAGTTTCTGCCCTATCGATCCGAAAGGGGGGACGTGCTGTGGCGCGCCCTGGCGGAATGAACGATACGATGAAGACAACGAACGGCGGGACGGCGGAGGGGCTCCGCCCCTCCACCCCGTCAAGGGCCGCAGGCCCCTGCACCCCGTTAAAAAAGATGGGGCTGCTCCTGCTGGTGACTCTTCTGTTCTGCGTACCGGCGGCCTCTGCCGTGCCGCTGCGCGTGGTCTCGCTCTATCCCGGCCACACGGATAACGTGGCCGCCCTGGGGGGCGGGGAGCTCCTGGTCGGGGTCTCCGAGAACGACGACCCCGACCTGCTCCCGAACCTGCCCCGCTTCTCGCCCAAGGCGGGGGCGGAGTCCATCCTGGCGGTGAAGCCCGACGTGGTGCTTCTGCGCGGACAGGTGGAGCGGATGAACCCCAACCTGTCGGGAGTGCTCGCCCGCGCCGGCGTGAGGGTGGAAGTGCTCGACCCGCCCGGGTGGGACGGGTTTGCCGACTACCTGCGGGCGCTTGCCGGCGTCCTGGGGCTGGAGCCCGAGGCGGTCGTCCGGCGGCTCGAGACGCTTCGGACGGAGATTGCGGCCGAGGCCCGGGCGGCCCGCGGGGAGAGGAGCGCCCCGCGCGTCTTCGTGGAGGCCACGGCCAGGGAGCTCCATACCTGCGCGCCCGACTCCTGGGCCGCGCGGCTGGTGGCGCTGGCCGGGGGGGAGAATGCGGCTGCGGGC
>NZ_CAUUGJ010000167.1:0-3721 GCF_963544685.1 uncultured Fretibacterium sp.
GCCATCAGGCCGTAGTGCAGCCACGCGGGCGCGAAGCCCAGGAGCGCCGCCAGGATGGGGTCGAACGTCGCCAGCTTCAGCTCCTTGAAGAACAGGAGCAGGGCGGCGAGGTTGAGGAACGCCACGCAGCCCATCGACCAGACGGCCTTGGGGCCGAGGTCGGCGCCGCCCACGATCATGCGGTCGAAAGGGGCGAAAGCCAGCTCGCCCAGCAGGACGGCGTCCGCATCCAGGTGGACCGAGTCCGCGTAGTGCGTGATCAGGATGATCGCGATGCTGAAGAGCAGCGGGAAGGTCAGGCCGATGGCGGAGTCCTCGGAGACGCGGTGCGAGCGCTGGAGCGCCTCGGCCAGCCAGACCGTGAGGAGCCCGACCGACGCGGCCCCCAGGATCAGGAGCGGGGAGGTCAGGCTGTGCGTGGCGAGGAAGGCGAGGACGATCCCGAGCAGAAGCGTGTGGGTGATCGCGTCGGACATCATGGACATCCGGCGCAGCACGAGAAAACAGCCCGGCAGCGCGCAGGCGACGGCGACGAGCGCCGCGATCAGCTGAATCTCAAGCTCGGGAGACATGGCCCGGCGCGCCCCCTTTCCGGCCCCGGCCGCTTCTCGCCCTGCCGAGGGCCAGGCTGATCAGCACGAGGACGTCCGCGGCCACCACAATGGCGGGGCCGGCGGGGAGCTTCGGCAGCGCGGAGCTGGCCAGGGTCCCCGCCACGCCCGAGACGGCGCCGAACAGGGCCGCCAGCCCCACCATGACCCCCAGCCGGTTCGTCCACTGTCGCGCGGCGACGGCCGGGGCCACCAGCATCGCGCTCATCAGGATGACCCCGACGGTCTGGAGCCCCGCGATGATGGCGGCGACGGTCATGGCGGACAGAAGGACGTTGAGGCTTCGGGTGGGGAGCCCCAGGCTCCGCGCGAACTCCGGGTCGAAGCTCAGCAGCTTGAACTCCTTCCAGAAGAGGAGGGTCAGCGCCAGCAGCACCGCGCCCGTGATCGCGATGACGAGGATGTCGCTCTTCAGGAGCACCGCGGCCTGGCCGAAGATGAAGCGCTGGAGCCCCGCCTGGTTCGAGTTCGGGATCTTCTGCACGTAGGTGAGCAGCACCAGCCCCAGCCCGAAGAAGACCGACATCCCAAGCGCCAGCGCGGTGTCGAACTTGACGCGGGAGTAGCGCACGACGCCGATGATGAAGCCGGTGGCCGTCAGCCCCGAACACAGAGCCCCGATCAGGAGCCACACGGTATCCTTCGTCCCGGTCATCAGGAAAACGGCGGCGATGCCCGGCAGCGCGGCGTGGGACACCACGTCCCCCAGCAGGCTCTGCCGGCGCAGCACCGCGAAGCTGCCGATCATCCCGCTGGCCATCCCCAGCAGGGCGGCCCCCAGCGCGACGACCTGAAAGGTATAGTCGTGCAGCAGGGGAAACGCGTTCATGACGCGCCCTCCCCAAGGAGCGTCTCCGTGCTGCGGTAGGCGCGCCGGACGTTCTCCTCCGTAAAGACCTCGTCGGTCGGTCCGGCTGCGATGAGCCGCAGGTTGAGCAGCACCGTCCAGTCGAAGTAGCTTCGGACCGTCTGGAGGTCGTGGTGCACCACGACGACGGTCTTTCCCTCTCCTTTCAGGCGCTTGAGCAGCTCGACGATGACTTTTTCCGTCCGCGCGTCCACGCCGCGAAACGGTTCGTCCATCAGGTAGAGGTCCGCCTCCTGGGCCAGGGCCCGGGCCAGGAAGGCCCGCTGCTGCTGGCCGCCGGAGAGCTGGCTGATCTGCCGATCGGCGAACTCGGCCATACCCACCTGCTCCAGCGTCTCCATGGCGATCCGGCGGTCCGCAGCCCCCGGGCGCCGGAACCATCCCAGGTGGCCGTAGCGCCCCATCAGCACCACATCGCGGACCGTGGCGGGAAAATCCCAGTCCACGCTGCCGCTCTGCGGCACGTAGGCGACCCGCTCCGAGTGGATGCGGACCTCGCCCGCCACGGTCCGCACCAGCTTCAGCACGGCCTTGATCAGGGTGCTCTTGCCCGCTCCGTTGGGGCCGATGACCGCGGTCAGGCTCCCCCGGGGAATGTCGAGGTCCACGTCCCAGAGCACCGGCTCGATATCGTAGGCGACGGTCAGGTCCTCGACCTCGAGAGCCCAGGGGTTCTCTTCACGCATCTCCATTTTTATCCATACCTGATTTCATCCATACCTGACCGGAATCGGGGATCACTTCAGGGCGTTCGTGATGGTGTCCACGTTCGCCTTTACGGTCGAGATGTAGGTCTCCGCCCCGGAGCCGGCCCCGCCGAGCGAGTCGGAGTAGAGCTCGCCGCCGATGCCCACGTCGAACCCACGGGCCTTCACCGCGGCCTGAAGGGCCTCGATGGTCTTGCGCGGGACGGAGGACTCCACGAAGACCGCCTTGATCCTGCGCTCCACGATGAAGTCGGCCAGGGCGCTGACGTCCGCGGTGCCCGCCTCGGCCGCGGTGCTGATGCCCTGAAGGCCGCGCACCTCGAAGCCGTAGGCCCTTCCGAAATAGTTGAAGGCGTCGTGCGCCGTCACCATGACGCGCTGCCCCTCGGGAACCTCCCGAACCCTGTCCTCGATGTAACGCTGAAGGTCCTCGAGGTCCTTCTCGTACCTTTTGGCATTGGCCTTGTAGTCCTCCGCGTGGTCGGGGTCCGCCTTCTCCAGCCCGCGGGCCACCTCCACGGCGGCGCCCTTCCAGAGCCGGACGTCGAACCAGATGTGCGGGTCCGGGATACCCCCTTCGTCCGTCAGGATATCCGCCCGGTCGATGCCGTCGGCGGCGCAGATCACGGTCTTGTTCTGCCGGTCCAGGGCCGCGAAGACGTCCCCCATCTTGCCCTCGAGGTGCAGTCCGTTGTGGACGACGACGTCCGCCCTCCGCATTTTGCCGACGTCCCCGGCGCTGGCCTGATAGAGGTGCGGGTCGATTCCGGGCCCCATCAGGCCGTCCACCGCGACGTGGGGGCCGCCGACGACTCGGGCCAGGTCGGCGAGCATCGTCGTCGTGGCGACGACCCGCACCTCGGCCCGCCCGACGGCGGAGAACGACAGCAGGAACAGGAAAAACATCGGAAGCGCCGTCATCCTCTTTTTCATCGTTTCAAAATGTTTCATCGCAAAAAATCTCCTTGGGAAAAATTCTTCTATGCACAAGAATCGCATAGAAGGTAAGAGGGATACATGAAGTTTGATTAACAAAACTTTATGATTGAGAGGATATTCTTATCGACGAGAAAAATCAATGCGTAAAGTTACGTAGCGAGCGCCGCGGCGGCGCAGGCGAATCCGCGCCCGGGTCCAGCTGGAAGTTCCCTTGTCTTGACACTTCAGTTTTTTTGACCTATGCTCTCACAAGGACATCGAATTGTTTTGAAAGATAATTTGATCGTTCCTCCCCCGATCCTTCCGGGCAGAGGGGGCGAGTCTGGGGTTTCCATGCGCGCGTTCGGAGCGACGGATCGCCATGGGCTGGCCGTTCGGAGGTTGTGAGATGGGGTCGAGGGATCGGCTTTCGAAGGAGTACGGTCGCGTTCGCTTTTCCGTCCCTCCCGTCTGGGGGGCGGCGTTCCTTCTTGTCCTGCTCTTCTGCATATCCTTTTCCCTGGGGCGTTATCCCGTATCGTTGGGGGATCTGTTCCGGGTCCTTCTCTCCCTGCCCCTGGGCGGGGACGGCGGCGTCCCTCCCATGGTGCGGTCGG
>NZ_CAUUGJ010000168.1:0-3685 GCF_963544685.1 uncultured Fretibacterium sp.
GGGGTATGTCGGTCGCTATCTGGCTGTCCCGGCTCTTCGTTCAGCGCCGTTGAGGCGTGAATGACCGCCTTCCACGAGGTGTTGGCTTGTGGGGTATGCCGGTCGCTATCTGGCCGGCGCAACCGTATGCGCCGGCCATGCGCCGGCGGCCGGCCGGCGCATGGGTTTAAGGACGTTCCGGTTCCGTCAGGATAAAGTAAAAAACCTTTTTGGCCCGACAGGAGGGGCGGAGGGGTTCCGTCAGGGACCGGTTGAATCAAGGAGGGGGTGTACTCGTGTCACACTTCATGAGGCCTCGGAGTTTTTCCGATTTGCTGCGCTGGATCGAGGGGGAGTATCGGGAGAAGGGCTCCATCTTCGGGATCCACAAGTCCCTGTTCTGGCGGCCGAAGAAGGAACGCTTTTTTGTCCCGGACCTGTTCGGCGGCCCGCTGCTGTCGCCCATAGGTCCTGCGGCGGGGCCCAATACGCAGCTGACGCAGAACATCGTCGCCTCGTGGCTCTGCGGCGCGCGTTACATGGAGCTCAAGACCGTCCAGATCATGGACGAGCTGGAGTTCGGCCGGCCCTGCATCGACGTCGAGGACGAGGGGTACAATGCGGAGTGGTCGCAGGAGCTGAAGCTGGAGCAGTCGGTGCGGGAGTACATCAAGGCGTGGCTGCTGATCCCCGTCCTGGAGCGCCTGCTGGGCTGGGAGGGAACGGAGGGGGCCGGAGGCCTGATCTTCAACATGAGCGTCGGCTACAACCTGGAGGGCATCCTTCAGCCCCGGATGCAGACCTTCATCTCCAGGATGCTGGACGCGTCCGAGGAGCTCGGCGAGTACCGCGAGGTGCTGCGCAGGGAGTTCCCGCAGTACGCGGACATCACGGCGCCCAGCGCGCTGGTGAACAGCGTCACGCTCTCTACCATGCACGGCTGTCCGCCCGACGAGATCGGCAGGATTGCCCGTTACCTGCTGGAGGAGCGCAAGTTCCACCTCTTCGTCAAGATGAACCCGACGCTTTTGGGGCGGGACGAGGTACGCTCGATTTTGAACGAGACCCTGGGCTACGACGGGATCCAAATCCCCGACCCCGTGTTCGATCACGACCTCAAATACCCTCAGGCCGTCGAGATCATCCGGATGATGAAGGAGGCGTCGGCGAGGCACGGGCGGTTCTTCGGCGTCAAGCTCACCAACACGCTCGCGATGTACAACTACCGACGCATCATGCCGGGCGAGGAGATGTACATGTCGGGCCGCGCGCTCTACCCCGTCTCGATGAACCTCTGGAACCGTCTGAACAAGGAATTTGGGGGCGACCTGAACGTCTCCTACTCCGCCGGGGCCGATGCGGAGAACATCGCCGGGATCTTCTCCTGCGGGGCCCTGACCGTGACCATGGCCTCCGACCTGCTCAAGCCGGGCGGCTACGCGCGCATGGGACAGTGTCTGGAGAACCTGGAGTCCGCGATGGAGAGGGCGGGGGCGTCCGACCTCCGCTCCTTCGCGGCCGGCAAGGACGAGAAGCTGGAGAGGGCGGCCGCGGAATCCCTTACCTCGCGCCGTTACCGAAAGAGTTATTATCCCGGGGCCCCGAAGGTGGACTCGGGCCTGGGCCTTTTCGACTGCATCACGGCGCCCTGCATGTCGCGGTGCGCCGTTTGCCAGGACGTCCCGGAGTACGTGGGGCTGATCGCGCGCGGCGATTACGACGGCGCTCTGGTTGCCATCCTGCGCCGAAATCCGCTTCCCGGGCTGACGGGCTACGTCTGCACGCACCTGTGTCAGACCCGCTGCACCCGTTCGAACTACGACGAGGCGGTGGAGATCCGTGCGCTCAAGCGTTTCGCCGCGGAGCGCGGCAGGGCGGCAGTCCCCGAGGTCAGGAAAAGCGCCCGCAGGGTCGCCGTGATCGGGGGCGGGCCGTCGGGCTTGGGCGCGGCCATGAAGCTGGCCCTGGCGGGCGTCGGGGTGACCGTCTACGAGGCGCGCAGCCGCGTGGGCGGCATGATGGCGATAGCTCCGGTGTTCCGCCTGCCTCACGAGGTGCTGGACCGGGACGTGCAGCGCCTGAAGGACCTGGGTGTCGAGTTCGTCCTGAACCACCGGGTGACGGAGCCGCCGGAAAAACTTCTGGAGCGGGGATTCGATGCGGTGTATGTCGCCACGGGCTTCCCCCACGACCTTCCGCTCAGGATCGAGGGGGCGGACGCCAAGGGCGTCTGGACGGCGATGGAGCTGCTGGACGCCACGATGGACGGATCGCGTCCGGACCTGGGCAGAAAGACCCTGGTCATCGGCGGAGGCAACACGGCGATGGACGCGGCGCGTACCGCCCGTCGCCTGACCGGGGCCCCCGTGACGGTGGTGTACCGCCGCACGCGCTCGGAGATGCCGGCTATCGAGGAGGAGCGGCGCCTGCTGTTCGAGGAGGGCAACCTGCTCGAGGAGCTGGCGTCCCCGGTCCGCGTCCTCGTGAAGGACGGCCGTGTCGCGGGGCTCGAATGCGAGCGCAACGCCCTGGGCGAGGTGGACCTGGACGGGCGCCGCACCCCGGTGCCGACGGGGGAGAAGTTCGTCCTGGACGCGGACTCCATCGTGATCGCCATCGGCCAGAGCCCGGACCGGGAGCTCTTTGCAAACGGGAGCATCGCCCTGCGGCGCAACGGTTCCGTCATCACGACGCACGAGGGGCGCACGAGCCGAAGCGGGATCTACGCGGGCGGAGACCTCATCTCGGGGCCGGACATCGTCATCCGTGCCTGCGCCGACGGCGCGCGGGCCGGAGAGGCCATCTGCCGCGAGCTTGGCGTGGAGCTGCCGCCCGAACCCTCCCTTCCGGCCCTGACGCGGGAGGAGATCCTGGAGGTCAAGAAGGTTCGGACCCGGCGCTCCGATCCCCATAAGGAGGAGCACCTGCCCGTGGCCCTGCGCGAGGGGTTCGACCTGGTGGAGCGGACCCTGACCGAGGCCGCGGCGCGGAGCGAGGCAAAAAGGTGCCTTCAGTGCACGTCTCACTGCGACAAATGCGTGGAGGTCTGCCCCAACCGTGCCAACGTCACCTACGCCGCCCTGCCGACGTCGTTCGACGTCCCCGTCGTGGCGCTGTCCGGGGGCAGACCGGCCGTCGTGGCGCAGGAGCGTTTCGCCGTGACCCAGGCGCGCCAGATCCTGCATATCGAGGACTTCTGCAACGAGTGCGGCAACTGCGCCACGTTCTGTGTTCACCAGGGGAGGCCCTACATGGAAAAGCCTCGGCTCTGCCTGAACGAACACGACTTCGCCTCGCAGGACGACAACGTCTGGCGCGTCGAGCCCGGGCTTTTGAGACGCCGCGAGGGCGGCGCGGAGATGCGGCTCGCGGTCACGGACCGCGGGTACCGCTATGAGGACGACGAGCTGGAGGCGACGTTCGACCGCGGCTTCGCGGTGGAGTCCCTGACGGCGAAGAGGCCGTTCGAGGGCAGGCGCTCGCTGGCCCGGGCCGCGGAGATGCGGGTGGTGTATGAAGGAATAGTGGACGCTCTGCCTTGGCTGCTGTAGACTTTCGGGGCTCCGCCCCAAACCCCGCCAAGGGAGCAAGCTCCCTTGGATCCCTTTTACCGTTCTTGCAGGGGGTAACATCCCCCTGCAAGAACGGTAGAGGGGGGGTGCCTGTCTCTTATACACATCTCCGAGCCCACGAGACGGAGCTACAT
>NZ_CAUUGJ010000169.1:0-3643 GCF_963544685.1 uncultured Fretibacterium sp.
GAACCCGGAGTACATCGCAAAAACCGTACAGGCCGTCTCCCACAGGACGAGGACGGTCGTCCCCCGCTCCGTCCCCGGGACGACCGGGATCTGTACCCCGGCGAGGGCCGTGGTATTCGACGGCGACTTCACGATCATCGGCGAGCGCCTGAACCCCACGGGGAAGAAGGCCCTCCAGGCCGCGCTGCGCGCCGGGGACATGGACTACGTGCTGAAGGAGGCCCTGAAACAGCAGGATCAGGGGGCCCACGTCCTGGACGTGAACGTGGGCCTGCCGGACATCGACGAGCCCGCCCTTCTGAGCCGGGCCGTCATGGAGATTCAGGGCATCATCGACCTTCCGCTCCAGCTCGACTCCGCCAGCGCGAGGGCCCTGGAGGCTGCGGCACGCATCTACAACGGCAAGCCCCTGATCAACTCGGTGAACGGCAAGGAGGCAAGCCTGCGCACCGTCCTGCCGATCGTCAGGAAGTACGGGGCCTGCGTCCTGGGCCTGACGCTCGACGACTCCGGCATCCCCGAGTCCGCGGAGGCCCGGCTCGCCGTGGCGCGGCGCATCGTCGAGGAGGCCGAACGGATCGGCATCCCCCGGCACGACGTCCTGATCGACTGCCTGACGCTCACCGCCTCGGCCCAGCAGGACCTGGTCCGCGAGACCCTGAAGGCCGTGCGGCTGGTCCGGGAGGAGCTGGGCGTCCGCACCGTGCTGGGGCTCAGCAACGTCTCCTTCGGACTGCCCCGGCGCCCGCTGGTGAACCGAACCATGTTCGCGGCGGCCCTGATGCAGGGGCTGGACGCGGCCATCATCAACCCCGGCGACACCGGGATGCGCGAGACCCTGGCCGCGTGGCGCCTCCTGATCGGAACGGACCGGAACGCGCAGGACTACATCGCCTACTGCGAGGCGCATCCGGAGAGCGCACCCGCCCCCTCCCGGCAGTCTGCCGGCGCCGGAGCGGCAGCGGACGCGCCGAATACCCCCACGGCCTCTCAGGGGGACCTGGCGTCCGCCATCGCACGGGGGCTGAAGGAGGAGGCCGCGGAGCGGACGCGGGAGCTTCTGGACGCCCTGCCCCCGCTCGATGTCGTCGAGAAGCACATCGTCCCGGCGCTCGACGCCGTGGGGAGGGACTACGAGGCCAAGCGGCTCTTCCTCCCTCAGCTCATCAAGTCCGCCGAGGCCGCGAAGGCCGCCTTCGAGTGCCTGAGGGAGAGGCTGGCCTCCGGGCCGAAGGGCGGGGACGAGGCCCCCGGCGAGCCCATCGCTCTGGCGACGGTGTACGGAGACGTCCATGATATCGGCAAGAATATCGTGAAGGTCATCCTGGAGAACTATAACTTCCGGGTCCTGGACCTGGGCAAGGACGTGCCCCCCGAGCGGATCGTCGCCGAGGTCAAGCGGAACGGCATCCGCATCGTGGGGCTGAGCGCCCTGATGACGACGACCGTCGCCAGCATGAAGGAGACCATCGAGAACCTGAGGCGGGAGTGCCCGGAGGTGAAGGTGATCGTGGGCGGCGCCGTCCTGACCCCCGACCTGGCCCGATACGTGGACGCGGACCACTACGCCCGCGACGCCATGGAGGCCGTGCGGATCGCGACACAGATCAGCTCGGACCTGAAGACGGCCTGACGGGCCGTGGTTCTGCTCTGCGTCCTTTTACATAAAGCGGAATCATAGGGAAGCGCTGATTGAATCAGCGCTTCCGCTTTCATAGATGAGAGGAGATGTCGCCCCATGACTGCTTCCGATTCCCTGCCCCGCCATCTGACACAGGGAATGCCGCAACTTCTCAACGACGTCCTGTTGAACTATGTCCACGACAGCGTGACCATCACGGACGGGCGCGGCATATTGCTCAACGTCAGTGCTTCCTGCGAGGAAAATTTCGGATTCGACGCCAGGGACTATATCGGCAAGCCCATCGAACTTCTCGTGCAAAAGGGGATCTTCTCTCCCTGCATCACGCTCATGGTATTGGAACAGGGGAAAAAGGTGACGGGCAGGCAGCCCAACAAACAGGGAATCCAGCTTTTTGTCACGGGTATCCCCATACATGACGAAAAGGGAGCCATTGTCTATGTCGTCTCCTTTTCCTCCTGGGACATTCAATCGATGGAGGAGCTGGAGGAAAAGTATCTGCGCATCAGAAGGGATTTATGCCGATGCTCCAGCGAGAACAGGGCCCTGCGCTCAAAACTCGTCGAGCTTTACCCTGTCGTCGCGGAGAGCCGCGCCATGAAAAAGCTCTGTGAGATCGTACAGCGCATCGCTCCCTACACGGTTCCCGTTTTAATCACCGGCGAATCGGGGGTGGGAAAGAGCTATCTGGCCAGGATCCTGCACAAGGAAAGCCTCCGCCGCACCGGCCCTTTCATCGAGATCAACTGCCGCACCATCCCCGGACGCATCCTGGAGACGGAGCTTTTTGGGGACCCGGGATACGGCGCCGAAAAAGATTGGGAAGAGGCCAGGATGAGCGCCCTGGAACTTGCCGAATCGGGGACGCTTTTTATCAGTGAAGTGGACAATCTTCCCCTCGATCTTCAGCTGCGGCTGGTAACGCTTTTCAAACAAACGCGCGACCCGTCCTCCTCCAGGGATGCGGAGGGGGCCAGCGATCTTGACGTACGCCTCATCGCCTCCTCTCAAAAGGATCTGAAGCAAATGGTTCAGGATGGCGAGTTCCGAGAGGAGCTGTTCTACCTTCTCAACACCATTCCCCTGGAAATTCCCCCCCTTCGCGAACGTCCGGATGACACCCTGGCGCTGATACTCCACTTTCTGGAGAAGAAGAACAAGGCCCACAAGCTCAACAAACGCTTCACCCAACAGGCGCTGGACATGTTGCTGGACTACAATTGGCCCGGAAACATACGGGAAATAGAAAGCGTCATCGAACGCGTGCTCCTGACGAGCCCCGACACGGTGATACAGAGCTCCAATATTCCGGACTTCATCGCCTCGTACGCCCGGAACCTGAACGACAAGGACTTCAATCTGAAGAACGCTCTGGAGTTCTACGAGAAAAGGATCATTCTGCAGGCCTTCGAGCAATATAAAACGACGACGGCCACGGCACGCGCCCTGGGAATCAGCCAGCCCTCCGTCGTGAGGAAGCTGAAAAAATACAACACGAACAAGGGTAAGAAAAGGTAGTCTCCAAGCTTTCTTTGAAGCGAACATCCCCAGGGGGTCATAAGGAAACGAGCCCCTGGGGATGCCGTTCTGGAGATTTAGAGATTTAGAGATTACTTTCCCTCGATGGCCGCCATCTCCTGACGAAACTCCTGAAGGAGCTCCTTGGCGAACTCAGGATTCCGGGAGAGCTCAAAGTATTTTCCGTCCGCCTTCTTTGCGATCTCACGAAAGGCGTTGAATTCCTCCTGCGTGAGCTCCACCAGGGATTGATTCTTTTTGAAGGCCTTGACCATCATATCCAGCCTCTGTGCGTTCATCTCCTTTTGGACCTTGTTCACGTAAGGATAAGCCTCGGCGGCGCTTTCCACGACGATCTTTTTGATGTCCTCCGGGAGCCCATTGAAGAAGTTCAGGTTCGCCAGATGCTGCATGACGAAGATATTGTGGGCTCCTCGCTATCAGGAGTGGTTGGTTTATAAAAGGCTACCGTTATGGTATCTT
>NZ_CAUUGJ010000170.1:0-3632 GCF_963544685.1 uncultured Fretibacterium sp.
GAGGGGGTCCAACCGGAAGAGCTGCGACCCGACCGCCCACGCCGAGGTCCTGGCCATCCGCTCGGCCGCGGAGCGGTTGGGACATTGGAACCTCAGGGACTGCGACCTCTACGTGACGCTGGAGCCCTGTCCGATGTGCGCCGGGGCGTGCGTGAACGCGCGCATCGGGGCCCTGGTCTTCGGGGCTCGGGATCCCAGGGCCGGCGCCGCGGGATCCCTTTTCGACATTCCGCGGGACACGCGCCTGAACCACCGCTGCCGGGTGCGGCAGGGGGTTCTGGCGGAGGCGTGCCTTTCGCTGCTGCGCGAGTACTTTTCGGCAAGGCGCCGCAGTCGGGAATACGAGCTTTAAGGGTCGGATGCGGAAAATTATCGATGCCGGGGGGACCTGCCCACCTCCACTTCGTCTTGGGCGGCGGGCCTTTTCGGCGGTTCGGAGAGGAATATATCGTTGTTGTCGATCTGTACGGATTCCAACCTGAAACTTTACGAGATTGGGGAGACCACCCGGGATCTGGCTCGCCGTCTCCAATGTTCCGAGCTGGCGGCGATGGTCCTGGAGATGCGTTCCTGGGACGGCGGTGCGGATCCGGATGGGGTCAGAAAGTGGATGAACCCGTGTTTCGAGGAGCTGCTGGATGCCCTGGACCTCGGGGCGGCGAGCTCGAGGGCGGCGGAGCTCTGGCGCTCCAGGAGCTCCTTCGGCAACATCCTCGTCTATGGGGACTACGACACGGACGGCATTTCCGCCACGGTGCTGGCCATGGAGATCTTCCGGCACAAGGCCTCGGGGGTCCGATACTTCATTCCCCGCCGCGACGTCCACGGCTACGGACTGCATCCTCCCGTCCTGGAGCAGGTGGTCCGGGGGGGATGCAATACCCTGGTCGTCGTGGACTGCGGGACGAACGACTCCGAGCTGCTCGCCGGACTGAAGGAGCGTGGGGTCGAGGTATTCGTCTTCGACCATCATACGGTGGCGGAGCGCCCGGCCTTTCCGACGATTGTGAATCCCTGTGCGGACGGCGGGGAGAACGCCCGGAAGCTCTGCGCCACGGCCGTGCTGTGGAGCTGGGCCTGGAAGGAGAATATCCTTTCCCGGTCGTGGCTTCAGTATGCCCTGGACCTGGTGGCCCTGGCCACGGTCTCCGACTGCATGCCCCTGAACCCTCTGAACCGCTCCCTGGTTCAGAGGGGGCTGCGCCTCATGAGGACCAACCCGAGGCGGGGACTGGGCGCCCTTTTCGAGAAGCTGGGCATCGTCCGGCGCCTTTTGTCCGAGGAACAGCTCTCGATGCGCGTGATCCCCTGCCTGAACGCCCCCGGCCGCATCGCCTGCGCCGACATCTCCGTGAGGGCCCTCCTGGGCGTGGGGAGCGACGATGCGGTCTACGAATGCGTGAACGACCTCGTCAGGGCCAACCGGAGACGGCAGATGATATCGGAGCAGATCGCCGGGAAAATCCGCCTCTCGGACGGTGAGGACCGGCATGTGATGTTTGACGATTCCTGGCCGGTTGGGGTGCTCAGCGGCGTCGCCAGCCGCATCTGCGCTCAGCGGCGCACGCCGGTGGCCCTGGCTGCGCCCGTCGGCGACAAGATCCGGGGGACCCTGCGCGTCCCGGTTGGGGGAAACGCCGTGGACGTCCTGAGCGAGATATCCGATCTCCTGGACGCCTGGGGAGGGCACCGCTACGCGGCCGGCTTCTCGGTGCTCACTCAGAACTGGAACGAGGTCGAGGAGGAACTGGAGAGGCTCCTGTCCGGGATGGGGATACGGGAGGAGCCCGTCGCCGCGATCAACATCTCGCCGGCGGAGATCTCCCTGAACGACTGGAGGGCGGTGAAGGAGCTCGGCCCGTTTGGGAACGACAACCCCTGCCCGCGCTTCTACAGGGCCAGCAGCCCGAGCGACCGGATAGAGCCCCTGGGGAAGGACGGCAGGCACAGCGCGGTGAGGGTCGACAACGTCCGTCTTCTGGCCTTCAACGCCGCGGCCGACCTTCAGGAGACCTCGGGGGTGACGGGCTGGATCTATCATCCGCGCATCGACTATTGGCGCAACGAGGAACAGGTTCAGTTCGTCCTGGACTACGCGGTCGTGAATTGAAGGAAGCGCTGACTCAAGTCAAAGCGCTGAATTTATCCATCCATGAAGTCTCCCCGTGGATTTTTCAGGGGAGGCGTCTGCGAACGGCAGAGTCCGGGGAGGGACCGGAGCCTGAGGAAAGGGGGAGGGCCTCGTGACGGATGAACGCTTGAGATCGGCGCCTGCGGAGCGGTTGGACGCGGGTACGGGGGCGTCCCCTGCCTCCGATGGCGCCTTGCGCGCCGACAACGAGGCGATGAAGGCCATCCTGAGCAGCGTCCCGGAGCTCTCCGGCAGCGACGAGCAGCGGGAGATGGCGCACCTGCGCGATTCCTTTCTGGAGCAGCTCCCGGAACAGTGCCGGGTGGAGAGCGTGCGGGCGGCCTGGCGCGAGCTCTGGGCCAAAGCCCTGACCTTTCTCTCCTCCTCTCAGATGCATCGCCTGGGCAAGGCCTTCGTCTTCGCCGCCAGGGCCCACGCCGACCAGAAGCGCGTGGCGGGGGATCCCTACGTCATCCATACCCTGAGCACGGCGTCGATCCTCGCGGACATGCAGCTGGACCTGGCCACCCTGACGGCGGCCCTGCTGCACGACGTCCTGGAGGACACGCCGACGTCCCCCGAGGAGCTGAGCGCCGCGTTCGGCGAGGACGTCCTGACGCTGGTCGGCGGCGTGACGAAGCTGGGCAAGCTGCCCTTCATGTCGGTGGAGGGGTACCAGGCGGAGAACCTGCGGAAGATGTTCATCGTGATGGCCCGGGACATCCGGGTCGTCCTGATCAAGCTCGCGGACAGGCTGCACAACATGAGGACCCTGGGCGCGCTCCGACGCGACAAGCAGGAGCGCATCGCGAAGGAGACGCTCGAGATCTTCGCCCCTCTCGCGCATCGCCTGGGGATCTACCAGATCAAGAGGGATCTCGAGGACCTGTCCTTCCGTTACCTTCAGCCGGAGGTCTACAGCGAGATCCGGCGAAAGACCAAGAAAAAGCTGCCCCAGATGGAGGAGATCATCCGGAAGGGGATCGAGACGCTGGAGTCCCGCCTTGCGAAGGAGGGGATTCCCTGCAAGATCAAGGGCCGGGCCAAGCATTATTACAGCATCTACGAGAAGATGCAGCGCAAGAAGCTCTCCATGGACGAGCTGTACGACATCCTGGCCATCCGCGTCCTGGTGGAGGACGTGTCCACCTGCTATGCCGTGCTGGGCATCGTCCACTCCCTGTGGGTTCCGATCCCGGGGCAGTTCGACGACTACATCGCCACCCCGAAGAGCAACATGTACCAGTCGCTGCACACCACGGTCATGGCCTTCGGCGCCCCCATGGAGGTGCAGATCCGGACTCAGGAGATGAACCGGCTTGCGGAGTACGGGATCGCCGCCCACTGGCTCTACAAGTCCAAGGGCGGCTCCGCGGACAGCCTGGACGCCAGGCTGATGTGGGTGCGCCAGGCATTGGAGGGCGGCCCGGGCGAGGGGCACGACCCCGAGGAATTCCTGGAGCTGCTGAAGAGCGACGTCCTGACCTCGGAGGTCTACGTC
>NZ_CAUUGJ010000171.1:0-3507 GCF_963544685.1 uncultured Fretibacterium sp.
CCTTCAGCTCGGCTCCCTGTCCCTTCAGCTCCGTCTCCAGCTTTTGGCGAAGCCCCAGGAACTCCGCATAAGCCTTCTCGGCATCGGTCTGTGTCGGCGTATCCACGCTCAATCCCAGCTTGGCCCGATAGCTGGCCCGCAGATTGGCCTCCTTGCGGCTGGTCTCCGCGGCCTGCTTGAGGTCCGTCTCCGTGTCCGACATCATCTTTTCGAGGCCCCAAAGCTGCTCCAGCGCCGTCCGCGGGTCCGTCTTCGCCGCCTCCCCAAGCCACGCAAAGGCCGGGTCCATCAGGATGTCCACCTTACCCGGCTTCACGATGTTCCCTTCCGCATCCTTCTCCGGCTCCGTCACCTTGTACTCCACGCGCTCGAAGAACGGCTTCAAATGCGTCTGCGCCAGCAGCCCCGCCTCCATGTCGCGCACGAGGTCCGCGTAGAGCTCCTTCAGGATTGGCGCCGCCGTGTTGTTGGGGTTCGGCCCGTCCACACCGTTGAAGTTCTCGCCAAAGAACTTCTCCAAAAACGCCAGTTGACGCGCATCCATCTGGCCGCCGCGACTTCCGGGCGCCACCCCCTCCACTCCAGCCCACGTCTGGACCAGGGACTCGAAAATCTGTCCCCGCTTCGACGGGTCCTTCTCCGCCGCGTACTGCTCCACCAACCCCCGCAGCACACCACTTTCGTCGCGGACCATGGCCTGGCGCAGGTCGTGCATATTCCCGAAGCCCATGAGGTCGGGCAGTGCCGCGATGTCCTCGGGGACATCCAGGGTTTCTCCGGGGATGGAGTACATCGGGATGCTGTAGGGCAGTGTCTCTGCAATCGTGCCCGTACTCCCGTCCTGCCACTCGAACGTACCTTTGGCACGGATCGAGCCGCCCGACTCCCAGAGCGCACGGTCCGCCTCGCGCGCCTGGTCCTTCAGGGCCAATACTTGTTCCTCCCACGTCAGCTTCGCGAGGTCGCTCTGGGAAAGCGCGGGAGGCGTATTCTCGTTCACGGCTTCCGAGGCCAGATTGAGACTCTTGACTCCCGCATCGGCCAGGCTCGACATCTTCCCCTCGCCCGTCAGGACCTTCAACGAGGCGTAGATCTCGTCGGAGGCGTCGATCTTCCCGTCTCCGTTGGAGTCGTATGCCCTGAGGGCGTCGAAGCCCGTGAGAGCCAGGGATCCGTCCGGCAGGGTCATGGCATCGCCGAACAGCTCGCCCCCGTTGTCTGCCTTTCCGTTGAAGTTCTTGTCCAACACCAGGAACGCGTCCGTCTTGTCGATCCACCGCGTGAACTCGTGGAAGCCGTTGGCGTTCAGGTCAAAGAACGCCGCGTTCTTCAGCTCCACCTTGCCGTCACGGTTCAGATCCAGGACCAACGGGTCGCGGCGAGCGGGGGCAGGAACTGTATCTTTCCAAGGGCGCCTATAATCTGGATAGGTATCATCACCATCAGGTGTTGCCGGAAATGCAGGAACAGGCCCCAAAGGGGGAAGTAGCACACCAGGCTTAATCGGCAAGGGTGTGGGGTTCCTCGGAAATAAATGAGGCATAAAGTAATCTATAGCACCATCTATAAACTTTGATAAATAATATCCAGCCAAGTACTCAGCTAAACGAGAACCAATTCCGAGACTCATCTACGACTTCCTCCTCTTTACCAATAATCTAAGATAGGTCCTATACAATATACACATTAGCATCATCCCTTCTGCAATCATGCTTGCCTTATCAAAGAACGATTGAGAAATATGCCCCATGAACACACCTAAGGTCACCAAAGGAAATATAATAAAGGAAAAAATATAAAACGTTGCCTTTGCACAAAAAACGCTGCTTAAAAAACACACTTCAAAAATAAGAAAACACATCAAAAAGATAATTGCACAACCTAGAAATTTTGCTCCAAATGAGCTTGACACATCAGATATTATGTTAAACGGACGAAATAGCACATAAAGACACAAGAAGAAAAACTCAATTTCATATTCAAACAGTTTTCCCCACAAATAGCTTAGGTTATTCATGAAAATCCCCCTTTATCAAGATTCAGTACCACAAAGATTCCTCAAGCGAACCTCCTCTTTATTTTGTTTTGTAAAAAAGCGCAAAGCAACTCTCCTCGATACATCGAGGTCAGCCGCTTCGCGCTCATCTGCAGGAATTCGTAGTTTGCCCAGGTCTGCGCGCCGCCGCGTCGCTCCCGATTGACATTCCGAGTTCCAACCTATTCCATTTTCCGAAAAAGATATTTTATACCTTGTCCATTATATATGATTGAAGCACAAAAACACACGAATGTAAAGCACGCGAAAACAAATTCAAGGAGTGGCTGCGACGGCCGTTTCCTCACCTCTCCCGAAGCGCCTCGTTCGTATAGCGGCGAAAGGTGTCCAGAAAATACTCGATGATCCGTTTACGGCGGATCTTGATCTCCCCCGTCACGGACATCCCGGGAAGAAGGGGGATCTTTTTCCCCTCGACGACATAATGGTCGCGCGAGGTCTCCAGCAGCGCCTGATAGATCAGGCCCCGCTTCTGGTCCTCCTTTGCCTCCGTCGCCACGGACTTGACGCACCCCTTAAGCGTGCCGTACTTCTGGAAGCTGAAGGTCTCCACCTTGATCTCGGCGTCCTGCCCCGCCCGGACGAAGCCGATATCCCGATTCTCCAGCCAGACCTCGTACTCTATTCCCCCACCGGCCGGGACGATCAGCATCAACGGCTGGGCCGGCGTCACGATGGCGCCCAGCGTATGAATTTCCAGCTGCTGCACCACGCCGTCGATGGGTGCGGTTATCCGGCTCAGCCGGTTCTTCTCCTGCGCCTTGACCAGCTCCTCCTCCACCGCCTGGAGCTGCTTGCGATCCTCGACGATCCGCGCGGATATCTCCGAGTACCACTCGCTCTCCGCCTTCTTCAGCTCCATATCGCTCTCCGCGACGGTGTGTTCGTTACGGTCCACCTCCGCACGCTGAGAGAGGAGGTCCTGCCTCACCTCGATCTCCTTCTGGAGGTACGTCTGATGCTCCAGCAGCGACACCGTCCCGTCCGACGCAAGTTCCTCCGTCTTCTTCCTCTGCTCGGCCACGATCGGCAGAAGGGCGGCATACTTGTCGTACTGCCGCTTCGAGTTGCGCAGCGCCGCCTTCGCCATCAGCGCCTGCTGCTTCAAAACGTTGATCCGGGACCGGAACTCCAGCTGACGAGTCCGGGAGAGCTCCTGCTGATGCAGAACCACCTCGGGGTCCCAGCCGCCCTGGGGCGGGACGAAGGGCTTACCCTCCCGGTCGGCGAAGAGCCGTGCCAGGTCCAGAACGTAAAAATCCCGCTCCTTCGTCAAACGGGCCATATCGGCCTCCGTGATCACCGTGTCCAGCTCGATCAGAACATCGCCCTCGCGGACGGGCGTTCCGTTCGCGACGTTCAGCCTGCGGACGATCCCCTTGTCCTCCGCCTGCACGACCTTGGTGTAGCCCGAGGGAATCACCTTGCCCGGGGCCACGGCCACCTCGTCC
>NZ_CAUUGJ010000172.1:0-3493 GCF_963544685.1 uncultured Fretibacterium sp.
TCCCCTGGGCGTCACCATACGGCCCTCCAGGACGGTGGTGCCGATGTTACCGACGACGGCCGTGCAGAACATGTCCAGCTCCGCGTCCCGGAGCTGGCCGAGGGTCGTCACGCAGTACCTCTCCTCCTCGCGCCCCACGCTGCGGGCCCAGCCAGCCACGGTCTCCGGCGCCTTGTACCTCAGCAGGATGTCGCAGGCCCACTGGAGGTGCGCCGGCCGTCCGCGGCTCGCGGGATTGTAGAGGCAGACGACGAAGTCCGCCGCGGCAACGGCATCGAGGCGGCGTTCGATGAGGTTCCAGGGCGTCAGCAGGTCGCTGAGGCTGATCACGGCAAAGTCGTGCATCAGCGGCGCGCCCAGCAGGGCTGCGGCGCTGTTGGCCGCCGTGACCCCCGGGACGACCTCCACGTCGACCCGGCCCGCCGCGACCTCCAGCATCAGGCCCGCCATCCCGTAGACCCCCGGATCGCCGCTGGAGACCAGCCCCACGGTCCGGCCGGAGAGCGCGAGCTCCAGCGCCTCCCGACACCGTTCGACCTCGGCCTTCATGGGGGAGGCGCGCAGGTCCTTCCCCGGGAAAATCCGGCGGACGAGATCGATGTACGCCCTGTAGCCCAGGATCGTGTCGCAGCGCTCGAGGGCCGCCAGGGCATGGCCCGTCATCTCCTCTTTCCGGCCGGGCCCCAGCCCCACCACATAGATCATCGACGTACCTCCTCAAATTGTGGCCCCGGAGCCCCGGGGCCGCCAAGACCGTCTTCGTGCGCCGGTCTCCTGCGCGCCAGCGCGAAGGTCGTGCCGGGATAGAGGGTCTTGCTCCTCAGCAGGACGCCGTTCCCGGCGGCCAGCACCGCCGCGCGCTCGCAGACGTTGTCCACGCCCGTCGCCAACCGCACCCGCTCCGAGGCGGAGAACCGTCCTGGGACCGCCCTCAGCGCGTCCGCGGGAAACGTCAGGAACGGGACGCCGTAGCGTTCCGCAAGCGCAATCAGGGCCTGCTCGTCCCTCTTGAGGTCTATCGAGGCCACGGCGCAGAGCGACAGGGGCGAGACCCCCGCGCCCTCCAGGAAATCCGCCGCCGCCTTCGCAGTGGCCTCCGGGTCCGAGCCCCTCCGGCACCCCGCCCCGAGCACCAGGCGCCGAGGCCGAAGCCACAGCGTCACGGGCCACGGCGCGGGCTGCTCCTGCTCCGTCACCGCCACCCCGACGGGCCGGCCCTCCAGAATCGCGGACGAGACCTGTTTGACGGCTCCCAGGTTCTCGATGGCGCAGTCGTTCTCCACCGCCCACTCGTCCGCCGCAACGAGGCCGTTGACGTCCGTGGCCGTCGTGAGCACCGCAGCTCCGCCCGTCAGGGCCGCGATGCGGCGGGCCAGCGCGTTGGCCCCGCCGATGTGTCCCGACAGGATCGGAACGACGTGCCGGCCTCGCTCGTCCAGCACGAGCACCGCCGGATCCTCCGCCTTGCTCCGCACATGAGGCGCGACGGCCCGCACCGCGATGCCGCAGGCACAGACGAACACCAGGGCCTCCGCATGGGGAAACCAGAGCTCCGCCCAATCGCCCACCGTCCCCTCCAGGGGCTCCGTACCCGGGACGAGGCAGCGGCCGGGCACGAAGGCACGCCCGCCGAGCGCCCCCGCCAGCCGGGCGGCCAGCGCCGCGCCCGCGCGGGTGAACGCGGCCAGGACGATGCCGCCGGGCCCGCTCAAGGCTCCGCCTTCCCGTGCCGGTACCCGTGCTCGAACGCCGGGTCGTAGAGCTTCGAGAGCTCGTAGGTATCGCCGAGGAAATCGCCCACCAGTACCAGGGCCGTCCGGGTGATCGCCTCGGCCTCCGCCGCGTCCGGCAGCGCCGCCAGCGTTCCGCGCAGCACCCGCTCGTCCGGCCAGGACGCCCTGTACACCAGAGCGGCGGGCGTGTCCTCGGGGTATCCACCCGCGACGAGCTCGGAACAGAGCTTCCTCAGCATCCCCGTGGAGAGGAAGAGGACCATCGACGCGCGGTGGGCCGCCAGCGAACGGATGCCCTCGCGCTCCGGCACGGGCGTGCGGCCCTCCATGCGGCTGATGACGAGCGTCTGGCTCACCCCCGGCAGGGTGTACTCCACCCCGACCGCGGCGGCGGCGGCGCAGAAGGAGCTGACCCCCGGCACGACCTCGAAGGGGATGCCGCGGACACGAAGGGCGTCCATCTGCTCCCGGATCGCCCCGTAGAGCGAGGGGTCGCCCGTGTGGAGCCGGACGGTCGTCACGCCGCGCCCGTGCCCCTGAACGAGCTTCTCCAGCACCTCGTCCAGCGTCATGGACGCGCTGTCGAAGACCTCGCAACCCTCCGGGACGTAATCCAGAAGCGCGGGGTTCACGAGCGACCCCGCGTAGACGACCATCCCCGCCCGGCGCAGGAGCTCCGCGCCCCGCAGGGTGATCAGGTCCGGGGCCCCGGGCCCCGCGCCGACGAAATGAATCATCGTAAAGAACGACCTCCCCGATACACTTCCAGTCCAAGGGTTGACCTCATGAAGCGTTTTATTTCAGGACTCGTCCAACCTGAAATCCAAGATGCTCTTCGCTAGAAGACAGAAAATACCCTATTCCAGTTCTAAATCACTCAGAGACGATAAGCAGAAAGCCAGCGAGGAACGAGCTGTGCGAATCTCTTAGTTTTTTATCAGGCGGCTACTTGTCTACGTCGCAGACGAAGTCATTGGATTTCGTCTGCTTAAACGCAGTATACGGGTGATTTAGAATTGGAATGAAATCCTCGCGCAAAGCAGCGTCACCGGGTTCCTGGCCTCCATCAACAACAAACTTCCGCCCAGCGGCCGGGAGGCGCTCACGGCGACCTGGACCGCCTCCAAGTCCCGGTAACCCGGCCCGCTCAGGGCCGTCACGGCCTCGCTCAGGGTCTGGAGCGTGACGGCGGAGACGACGACCCGAAGGGGTCCACTCCGGCCCGGGATACGGGTCAGACGCGATAGGAGCTCGGAGAGCTCCCCTCCGCTTCCTCCGACGAAGACGTGGGTCGGATTGGGCAGGGCGTCCAGGACGGCCAGGGCACGGCCGAGCCGGATCGTCATGTTGTGGAGCCGGAACTTCTCCCGGTTGCGCTCGAGCAGGGCCACTGCCTCCGGCCCGCACTCCACGGAGCAGACCTCCCCATCGGGACAGGCCAGGGCCGCCGCGACGGAGACGGACCCCGTCCCCGCGCCGATGTCCCAGAGCACGGACTCGGGACCGAGCTCCAGGCGGTCCAGCACGACCGACCGCACCTCCTCCCGCGTCATGGGGACCCCGCCGCGCTCGAAATCCGCGTCGCGCGGCCGTCCGAAGGGCGGCGTCCAGGGCGCGGCGTTCCGCACCAGCATCAGGGAGAGCGGGTCGAAGTCCCGGCCGGCCAGGTCGGCGGGCGCCCCGCGCGTCACGCGCTCGTCCGGGTAGCTCAAGCGCTGTCTCTTATACACATCTGACGCTGCCGACGACTAGTCGAGTGT
>NZ_CAUUGJ010000173.1:0-3474 GCF_963544685.1 uncultured Fretibacterium sp.
CCATCGCATCCACGTTATCCTGAAACCGCCTCATGATCCTCCGCTGTTCCTCGGTGAAGCGCGAGGGAGAGTCCGAACGGAACCGATCCAGCTTTTCCTTCAATGACATCTTCCAGCCTCCTCCATGCAGAAAAAATTTTCCTCGAACGACCTCTGAAATCAATTATATCCGACGGCGCTTCGTACCGGCATAAAGCCGTTTGCTCCGATGCCGCTCTTCCAGGGCGCACCTTCCGCATTCTTTTACTGAATACCTTTCCTTTTTTCGGGCCGGGGTTTTCCCTTCAATTTGACAAGTCTCCGTTTTTCCCCTATGCTTCAAAAATGAGGCGTTTCGATTTGTTTCGGGAAATAAGTTGACGTCTCCGCGTTAGAGGGCAAGGGGGAGGAGACCGTGAATGACGCATACGGACGAAGGATCGATTATCTGCGGCTTTCCGTGACCGACCTCTGCAATTACCGCTGCATTTACTGCATGCCGGACTCGGGAGTGCCCAAGAAGGAGCATTCGGAGGTCCTGTCGGTCGAGGAGTGCATCGACGTGGCGGCCCAGTCGGCCCGGTGCGGGGTGCGCAAGGTGCGTGTGACGGGCGGAGAGCCTCTGGTGCGGCACGGCATTCTGGACATCTGCCGCGGCATCGCGGAGATCGGCGGCATCGCGGAGCTCTGCCTGACCACGAACGGCTCCCTGCTGGGCGGTTTTGCGCGTTCTCTCCGAGAGGCCGGGGTGGACCGTCTCAACGTCAGCCTCGACACGCTGAGGCCGGAGCGTTTTGCATCCCTCACCCGGCGCGGTTCCCTGACCGACGTGCTGGAGGGCGTCGACGCGGCGCTCCGCGCGGGATTCGGCCGTCTCAAGTTCAACGTGGTGCTGATGGGGGGCGTCAACGACGACGAGATCCCCGATTTCGTGGCCCTCACCCGGGAGCATCCCGTCGAGGTGCGCTTCATCGAGCTGATGCCCATCGGGGAGTGCGCGGACTGGGACCGCTCCCGTTTCGTTGGCGGAAGCCGGGTGCTCGAGGCCTGTCCGGACCTGAGCCCCACGGATACGGACGGCGTGGCGGCCCGCTATCGTATTCCGGGCTACGCGGGGACGGTGGGGCTGATCCGGCCGCTCAGCCACAAGTTCTGTTCGGAGTGCAACCGGATACGGGTCACGGCGGACGGAAAGCTGAAGCCGTGCCTCCACTCCGAGGCGGAGATCCCGCTGAAGGGACTGAGGGGCGAGGCTCTGTTCCGGGCCATTCGAGGTGGGATTCTGCAAAAGCCCCTTCAGCACGAGATGGAGCGACTGGGCAGCCGGAGCGTGCGCCCGATGAACCGGATCGGAGGCTGACGTGGCTGATACCTACATGAAGGGCTGATAGAGGCATGGAAGATGGAAAGCGGGAGGGGCGGGGCGATCGAGACATGGAAAGGCCTATACAGGACGCTTCGACGCGCTCCGATTTAACGCACTTCAACGACGAGGGACGGGCGCGGATGGTGGACGTCTCGGACAAGTCGGAGACCGAGCGCGTCGCGTGCGCCGCCGGGACCGTCCACCTGAACGAGGATACGCTGCGGCGGATCGAGGAGGGGCGGATCGGGAAGGGGGACGTCCTGGCCGTGGCCCAGGTGGCGGGGATCATGGCCGCGAAGAGGACCTCCGACCTGATCCCGATGTGCCATCCCCTCATGCTGACGGGGGTGGACATCCGGTTCCGGGCTTTTCGGAACGGCGGCCGATGCGGCGTCGATATCGCCTGCACGGTGCGATGCCGTGAGCGCACCGGGGTCGAGATGGAGGCCCTGACGGGCGTGTCCGTAGCGGCCCTGACGATCTACGACATGTGCAAGGCCGTGCAGAGGGACATCCGCATCGGCGAAATCCGCCTGTTGAGCAAGTCCGGAGGACGCAGCGGGGACTATCGGGCAGGCGGGGAGCCCTGGATCGAGGAGGGAACGGCATGCCCAGCGTGACGAGCGTAAACATCAGCACGGCGAAGGGAACGAGGAAGAGCGAGGTTCCCCTGATACGCCTGGTCCGGGATCACGGCATCGAGGGCGACGCCCACGCGGGGAACTGGCACCGTCAGATCAGCATGCTGGCGGAGGAGAGCGTCGACACGATGCGCGCCGCGTGCGCCCTGCCCCTGACGGCCGGGGCCTTCGCGGAGAACATCAACACCGAGGGGATCGATCTGAAGGCGCTTCCCGTCGGGACGCACCTCCGAATCGGCGAGGCCGAGGTGGAGGTCACCCAGATCGGCAAGCGATGCCACAACGACGGCTGTGCCATTCAGAGAGCGGCGGGGCACTGCGTCATGCCCACGGAGGGAATTTTCGTCATCGTGATCCGCGAGGGGATCGTCCGTAAGGGAGACCCCATTGAAATCCTGAGCGGCACTGCGGAGGCAGGGAACAAAGATGGAGCGGATTAAGGTTCGGGACGCGGTGGGGCAGGTGCTCTGCCACGACGTAACGCGAATAGTCAAGGGAGACGAGGCGGCGGGGACGGCCGGGTTCAAGGGAGCCCAGTTCCGCAAGGGACATGTGATACGGGAGGAGGACATCCCCGTTTTGCTCTCCATGGGCAAGGAGCACGTCTACGTCTGGGAGCTCGGGGAGGGGATGCTGCACGAGGACGACGCGGCGCAGCGCCTCTGCGTCCTCTGCAGGAACGACCATATGCGCCCCACGGAGGTTCGTGAGGGCAAGATCGAGCTCGTGGCGGAGACCGACGGGCTGTTCCGCGTGGACTCGGCCCGCCTCCGCGCGGTCAACGGCGTGGGCGAGATGATGATTGCGACGAGGCGGGGGGACACCCACGTCTCGGCGGGAACCCGGCTGGCCGGGATGCGCGCGATCCCCCTGGTGATCGAGGAGCGCAAGCTGGAGGAGGCAAGCCGGGCCGCCGGGCCCAAGCCGCTGCTGGAGCTCCTGCCCTACCGGCTGAAGCGCGCGGGGATCGTCACCACGGGGAGCGAGGTCTATCACGGCAGGATCAGGGACACCTTCACACCCGTGATCGAGGAAAAACTGAAACGCCACGGCATGGAGAGGTCGTTTCACCGGGTGGTGGACGACGGGCTGGAGAACATCGCCGCGGCGATCCGGGCCGCCCGGGATGAGGGGGTCGACCTCGTCCTCTGCACGGGGGGCATGAGCGTGGACCCGGACGACAACACGCCCGGAGCCGTCAAGGCATCCGGGGCCGAGATCGTGTCCTACGGCGCGCCGGTGCTCCCGGGGGCGATGCTGCTGATGGGATACTTCCGCGACGGCGTGCCGGTCATGGGGTTGCCGGGCTGCGTGATGTACGCAAAGACGACGGCGTTCGACCTTGTGCTGCCCTTGGTGGCCGCGGGGGTCCGGGTGACGCGCGAACACATCGTCTCCCTGGGCGAGGGCGGACTGATGTAGCGCAATGGGGTGGAGGGGACGCTGTCTCTTATACACATCTGACGCTGCCGACGACTAGTCGAGTGT
>NZ_CAUUGJ010000174.1:0-3359 GCF_963544685.1 uncultured Fretibacterium sp.
AGAGGGAGAACGATCCGTCCGTGAGCTCGATATCCATGGCCCCCATATAGTAGGGTTTGTCCCCGATCTCCGGGAAGCCCGCAAGGTGGAAGATCGCCCCCCCGTTAAGCGAGGTATACTTCTGGGAGAGTATTTTCTGGAACTTCTTCTGCCAGTCCGCCGTGTTCACGACGGCGTCGTAATAACGGGGCAGCTCCTTGAGTATCCCCTCGAGCTCGAGCGGCTTGACGACATTGCTCACGGCGTTTTTGACGATATTGTCCATCGTGGGGAGCCCGTTCTGCCCCGAAAGGAGAAAGGCGACGATGGGGCCGACCTCCGTGTTCAGGTCGCCGTTGCCCCCCTCCGAGTCCCTCATGGCCCTGTCGACCAGACGGGCGATGCGGATCCTGCCGCGGAGCAGACCCATGAAACGGGCGTCCTTTAAGATCTCCTCGACGTCGAACTCGTTGGACTTGACCTGCAGGTTCCCTTCGCTCAGGTTCAGGGCCTTGGCCGCATCGACATAGCTTTGAATGTCCTGGACCGTCCGGCTCTCCGCGGGGGCCGACGACAGGAGGAACATCGCTGCGGCAAGGAACGGGAGGAGCAGAAGAAACATCGCCTTTTTCATTGAAAAACGCACCTTCCTTTGATTTGAATGGAGTGATGTGACGGCGAAGCCATGCCGTTATTGTATCCTATCGCCAGGGGAGGGCAAGGATGGTTTTTCCCGCCCTCGCGGGAGACGGGGGATGTGCGGGCACGTTCCCTCTTCTCTCCTTTACCGACGGCGCCTTTTTCTCTGCGACTGCCCGCCCCGAGCCGGGAATTATGAGGTACAATAAAAATACCGGCCGTGTCGGCCCATGGGATTCTCTCCCCGTGCCGATGTTCCGGTCATCTCGTCTATAGGGACAAATACAGGACAAACAGGAGGATGCTTCACGATGGCCCTGGTTACGTGCAAACTGTGCCGGAAGATCTTTACCGCGGCGGGAGGCCGGACGTGCCCCGCGTGCAAGAAGCGGCTCGACGACCTTTACATGAAGGTCCGCGATTTTCTGAGGGACAATCCCAAGATGGAGTTCAACGTGGATACTCTGTCCACCTCCCTGGATGCCGACATCCGGGACGTCCAGGCACTGGTGGATATGGGGTACCTGGACCGGGAATCCACGGTAAACCTCTCCAACGAGGAATCCTCGCGTCAGAAACTGGCGCTGGAGCTGGAGAAGTCCCTGAACGAGATGAAGGCCGCCGCGGCGTCCCAGGCCCAGAAGAGCACCGTATCCTACGGGCAGCAGCTCTACAGCGACAAGTCCAGGAGGCGCTAGGACGCTCGATGGACCTGTCTCTGGAGTTTTTTCTGCCGGTTCTTGCCGCGGTCCTGGGCGCCTGCATGGGGTCCTTTCTCAACGTCGTCGCCCACCGCAGCCTGGAGGGGCGGCCCTGGTGGGGGAACGAGCGCTCCGTCTGCGAGTCCTGCGGACGCGTCCTCTCCTCGTTGGAGCTCATCCCCATCCTCTCCTGGGTGGCGCAGCGCGGGCGGTGCCGGGGGTGCGGCGCGCGCGTCTCCCCGCGCTACCTGATGGTCGAGCTCATCGGGGCCCTTGCGGCGGCGGGGACTGCGTGGCGCTGGGGCGTCTCCTGGGCCTTTCTCATCTCCCTGGTCGGGGCCTTCGGCCTGCTGCTGAACGCCCTCACCGACTACGAGGCCGGGGAGGTCTTCGACGCCTTTGCCCTGTCCATGGGGATAGGCGGCATCCTGATTCGCCTGGTGGGGGGGCGCGACGCCATTCTGGAGGGACTTCTGGGAGCGGCCGTCGGATGGGGGATCTTCGCCCTCATCATCCTTGCCAGCCGCGGGGGGATGGGATGGGGCGACGCCTGCTTCATGGCCGGGATCGGCGCGATCCTCGGCTGGCGCCTCACCCTCCTGGCCTTCTACGCCGGCATCATGGCCGGGGGCGTGGGGATCGCCGTCCTCATGATCCGCGGAAAGGTCCGCTGGGGGCGGGGGGACTCCATCCCCCTGGTGCCCTACCTGGCCGTCGGATGTTACCTTACGCTCATCTGGGGACCTCAGGCGCTTGCGTTCCTCGGGGAGCGCTTCGGAGCCCCGGGGGCCTTTCTGCCTCCCTGGCCGTTCCGCTGAGGGCTCCAGGGTATCGATCATGGCGGGACGAGGAAGGGGACGCCCCTGCAGCGTCCCCTTCCTGCTTGTCGGGCTACTCCAGCCCCTCCCGCAGACGCTTCATGTTGGCGGGGATGTCGCCACGGACGGCCGCGGAGATCACCGCCACGCCGTCCGCTCCGCAGGCCATGACCTCCCCGAGGTTATCCAGGGATACGCCCCCGATCGCGACGACGGGGACGGCGGCCGCTCGGGTTATGGCGCGGATGCCGTCCAGGCCGATGACCCGCGCGTCCTCCTTCGAGCCCGTGGGAAATACCGCGCCGACGCCCAGATAGTCCGCCCCGTCGCGGACGGCGCGGTCCGCGTCCTCCGGGGTGCGGGCCGAGGCCCCGATGATGAAGGGCCGCGGGGCCAGCCGCCGGGCCTCGGCCACGGGAAGGTCGCCCTGCCCCAGATGCACGCCGTCGGCCCCGCAGGCCAGAGCGATATCCAGCCGGTCGTTCACGAAGAGGGGCACGCCCAGCTCCCGGCAGAGGCACAGCATCTGCCGGGCCTCGGCGAACAGTTCTCCGCCGTCCGCCTCCTTGTCCCTCAGCTGCAGGGCCGTGGCGCCCCCGGCCAGGGCCTGACGGGCCTGTTCCTCCAGACGGAGCGGCGCCCCGACGGTCCGGTCCGGTATCACGTAAAGGCGCATTGCGCGCCGCAGGTCGATCCTTTCGTGTAGGGTCGTCATATCGCCGCCTCCAGATCCCAGCGGGCCGAGGAACCGGAGAAGTCCTCGGGAGCGAGCCGATGAAGCGCGTCAACCAATGCCGCCGCGAAGGTGCCGCTTCCACGGGCCTCCCGTTCCGCCCGCTCCGAGGCGAGCCCCATGGCGAGCAGCCCGCAGAGGCTTCCCAATGCCGGCTCTCCACAGGCGGCCGCCGTGGCCAGGACAACCGTCCCAGCCGCACATCCGCTCCCCGAGATGCAGGGCAGCAGGGCGCTGCCGCCCCGGATCAACGCCACGGATTCGCCGTCGCCGAGGATGTCCTCCGGCCCCGTGGCGCAGGCTGTGCAGCGGTGTCTGCGGGCCAGCCGCGTCACGCCGCTGCGCAGGTCGCCGGACTCGGCGACGTCCACGCCCCGGGTCGCCCCTCCCGTCCCCGTCATCAGGGATATCTCCCCCGCGTTTCCCTTGAGGATGGAGAGCGCGTGTCGTGCCAGGATGCCGTCGAACAGCTTGACCCTCAGGCGGGAC
>NZ_CAUUGJ010000175.1:0-3354 GCF_963544685.1 uncultured Fretibacterium sp.
CATACGCGATGTAGCTCCGTCTCGTTGGCTCGGAGATGTGTATAAGAGACAGGCCCCGTATCGGGGGCCGCGCGGCTGTTGCGCCTGTCCTGCGCAGCGGCTCAGCGCCGACGCCGGATGTAGAGGGGAACGAGAGCCAGCAACGCCACCGAGCCCAGGCCCGCACCCGCGTCGCACCCGCTGCCGGAATTCGACTTCGGGGTCTCCCCCTCCTTCTTCATGTCCTTCAGCAGGATACCGCCGCCGTTCGTCCCCAGACGAACCGTCTTCTCCTCGCCGCCCTCCAGCCTGTAGTGCAGCGCGTCGATCCGTGCCGTGTTCAGGGCGTTTTCGGCCACCCTGCCCGTGATCTGGAGCAGGTAGCTGCGCTGCTGCGCCATTGCATGGGCGGAGGCCGCCCGGCCATCGGAAAGAAGTTTGACCCCGATTTCCTCGATCCCCAGGGCCTCGACCCGGATCGAGCCCTCGATCAGGGGAACCTCCGATTTGATGGGAACCTGGATTGTCACTCCATATTTGCCCTGTGCGTCACGAGTGCCCCAGAAGACCGTCCACTGCTCCGCGGAGACCGGGATATCGGCCGGCGCGGGAGGATTCACGGGCGGCACGTCCGGAGAGGTTGGCGGCGTGGGAGGATTCACGGGCGGCACGCCCGGATTACTCGGCGACCCGCCCGGTCTGGACCTGAACGCGGCCCTCAGAGTATGATTCTTCGTCACGTTGCGGAACGTGTACTCGTAACGCGCCGTCCTCGACGGGACGCTCACCGGGGCGTCGTCGACCCTCAAGTCAGCGATCTCGTAACCCTCGTCCGCCAAGATCACGAACGTCGCGTCGTCGCCCGGGAAGACGGCCACGCTGCCGGACAGCGCCTCCGTGGACCCCTGACGCGTGACCCTGCCGCGGCCGGACACGGACACCGTGATCGTGTTGGATTCGATAAGGGTGACATCCATCTCTATCCCTATCCCTCCTAACCCTATGCGGCCTTTGGTATCGTACCGATACGTCACCGTCACCGGTTTGGCGTTAAAGGTGGCCTTGCCGTTGTTTAAGAAGCTCAGCGGGGTAAGCGGAGTGCCGTCGGAAGCCTTACCGGCGAGGTCTTTGACTTTGTCGAACCGATCCCGGGAGAGAAACGCGCCGAGGTCGACGACATACGCACCCCCGATCGCCGAGACCGTCAGGCCGTCCCGCGTCTGGCCGCCCACAGTGGCACTACCGGTCAGAGTCAGCCCCTGCAGATCGAGGAACGTGAGACGGTTTCCTCCGCAATACAACGAATCCAGCCTCGTGTTCGCCACGTTCAGCGCCGTCAGTTGGTTCCCTTCGCAATACAACGAACTCAGCTCCGTGTTCTTGCTCAGGTCCAGCGCCGTCAGCCGGTTGTCGGTGCATTTCAGCGTTGACAGCCTCGTGTTCTTGCTCACGTCCAACGACGTCAGCTGGTTCTGCTCACAATACAGATACATCAGCTTCGTGTTCTTGCTCAGGTCCAGCGTCGTCAGCCGGTCGTTCTTGCATTCCAGCTTTTGCAGCTCCGTGTTCTGGCTCACGTCCAATGCCTTCAGATCGTTGTTGGAGCAATCCAGATTCCTCAGGTTCGTGTTCCCGCTCACGTCCACCGTCGTCAGATCGTTGCTGGCGCAAGCCAGATCCGTCAGCGCCGTGTTCTTGCTCAGGTCCAGCGTCGTCAGCCGGTTCTCGTAACACGACAGCCACGTCAGCTTCGTGTTCTTGCTCACGTCCAGCTCCGTCAGCGGAGTGTTCTCACAATGCAGCGACGTCAGCTCCGTGTTCTCCCTCACGTTCAGCGCCGTCAGCAGGTCGTTGGTCTCGCAATGCAGATCCTTCAGCTTTGCGTTCCATCTCATGTCCAGCGACGTCAGCTCCTGTTTGGCGCAAACCAGCGTCTCCAGATACGTGAAATACTCGATCCCTACCAGGTTTTTGGCGCCAAAGTCGGGTTTAACGGTCATACTCTTCGCCGCTTCAATCTCCGCGAGGCTCAAAAACCCGTCCTTGTTTGTGTCATGTTCCCTAACGAAGATAATGAACGTATTATCCGGGAAGTTTGTACTGTTGATCGGCACGTCCGCCGCCAAGGCCGCCCCCGGGGCAGAGGCCGCCAACAAAAACACCGCCAACAAAACCCATACCTTTCTCATCTTCCTTAAAATTCCTCCTTGCCGTTTGCAATGCGTTCCGTCCGGAAGGGCTCCCCACAGGGGAGAACACGCCGCCGGGGCGCAGGGAGGCCCCGCGTCCGGAACGCCGAACCTGTACCCTCGGCCCATGTAGACGCTCGTACTGCGCCTGGCCGATCTCCACACCACAACTATCATACAACTATTTTGACATGCCTTGAACCCCTTTGACGATATTTTCGAGCGAGCATGGCCCGAGGGCTACTTTACGTCGTTATCGCCGGTGTGTCAATCGATGGCGGCCCTTGGGGCCTATCACGCGGGGGGAAGCCCTCAGCGCTCCAGCACCGCGACGGTCTCCACGTGCACCGTCTGGGGGAACATGTCGAAGGAACGGATGGAGGTCAGGCGGTAGCCGTGCCCGGCCAGTATCCGCGCGTCGCGGGCCAGTGTCGCGGGATTGCAGGAGACGTAGACGACCCGCGGCGCCCGGAAGGCGTGGATCGCCTCCAGGACCGCGCGGTCGCAGCCGTCTCGGGGCGGGTCGACGACCACGGTGCCGTAGGAGCCGCGAAGGTCCCCCACCGCCTCCTCGGCGCGGGCGCAGAGGAGGCGCGCCTCCAGGCCGTTGGCCCTCATGTTCCGCTCCGCCATCGCGACGGCGCTGCGCCACTCCTCCACCGCCGTCACGTATGCCCCGCAAGCCCGTGACGCCAGGAAACAGGTCAGGGACCCCACGCCGCTGTAGAGCTCCAGCACGTCCGTCCCCCGCACCTGCTCGGCCGCGTACCGAAAGAGCTGTTCCGCCTGTCCCGTGTTGACCTGGAAGAAGGACGTGGTGTCGAACTCGAGCGTCCATTCGTCCAGCCGCTCTGCGATCCGGCCGGACCCGATCAGGGGCTCGGTATGCGTCCCCAGGATGACGTTTCCCGGCCTGGAGTTGTGGTTCAGCGTCAGGGTGGAGGGGCGGCCCGCCGCCCCCACGGCGACCAGCGCCTTGATGCCTTTGGCCGCGAGGCGCCCGTTGAGGACGAAGGAGAGCAGCGTCTGGCCGGTATGGAACCCGGAGCGCATCACGAGGTGCCGCAGCTTGCCCTCATGGGTCGCCTCGTCGTAGCCGCCGAAGGGCAGGGAGGGCAGTCCCTTCAGAACGGTCCCATAGAGCGCGTTCAGGGGAGCGGCGTTGACGGGACAGGTCTTGATCGGA
>NZ_CAUUGJ010000176.1:0-3313 GCF_963544685.1 uncultured Fretibacterium sp.
ACGCGATGTAGCTCCGTCTCGTGGGCTCGGAGATGTGTATAAGAGACAGCGTAGATATTGTCCCGATGGGATTCGAGTCCCTCGTTCCAGACGTCGATCAGGGTCTTCGTTTGCCAATAGCCCTTTTCGTAATACAACCGCTTACGGGCTTCGTCAATTCGAAGATCGGTAATCATGCGACACCCTCCGTCTTCGCAACGAACCTGCGCCGATACGCATCGCGCTTTCTGCGTAAAGTGTAATACGCCCCTGATAGCGGTATATATTTCCTTTGTTCGAGGTCTTGCGTCGAACCTATTGAATCTTGCATTGGCAATGGTGGGAACGCGAAAGAGGAGCGCCGATCCGAAACGGGAACGAGAAAGGCCCCGCGCATGGCGGGGCCTTCGGTGCGCCGGGGCGCGCGTGCGGGCGCGCTGGGCGAGCGCGGCGGCCCTGCCTCCCACGGGCTTTCCCCGCAGTACGTCGGGCGATGGCGGGCTTAACTGCCGGGTTCGGAACGGGACCGGGTGATCCCCGCCTCCGTGGCCGCGCTCGTCCAGGGCGCCCGTGCGGGCGACCCTGAGGGCCGCGTAGCGCCGACGCGCGGAGATGCCGCGCTCCATGCAGACGGAAGCCCCGCCGCGCATGGGGCCCGCCCCCTCCGGGGACGGGGATTCGGAAGAGCTCGGACTATTAGTACCGCTCGCCTGAGCACGTCGCCGTGCTTGCAGCTGCGGCCTATCGACCCGGTGGTCTGCCGGGGTCCTTACCGAAGGGAGAACTCATCTTAGGGGAGGCTTCGCGCTTAGATGCCTTCAGCGCTTATCCCGTCCGCACGTGGCCACCCGGCGATGCCGTCGGTCGACAACCGGTGCACCAGAGGTGCGTCCGCCCCGGTCCTCTCGTACTAGGGGCGGCTCCCCTCAGTTCTCCTGCGCCCGCGGAGGATAGGGACCGAACTGTCTCACGACGTTCTGAACCCAGCTCGCGTACCGCTTTGAATGGCGAACAGCCATACCCTTGGGACCGACTACAGCCCCAGGATGCGATGAGCCGACATCGAGGTGCCAAACCTTGCCGTCGATGTGGACTCTTGGGCAAGATCAGCCTGTTATCCCCGGAGTACCTTTTATCCGTTGAGCGACGGCCCTCCCACGTGGGGCCGCCGGATCACTAGAGCCGACTTTCGTCCCTGCTCGACTCGTGGGTCTCGCAGTCAGGCCCGCTTGTGCTCTTGCGCTCCAAGGACGGTTGCCGACCGTCCCGAGCGGACCTTGCGCGCGCCTCCGTTACCTTTTGGGAGGCGACCGCCCCAGTCAAACTGCCCGCCTGGCACGGTCCGCGCGCCGGATGGCGGCCGCGCGTTAGGCCGCCGGAGCGATGGGGGCAGTATTCCAAGGGCGCCTCCGCGGGGGCTTGCGCCCCCGCTTCGCGGGCTCCTGCCTATCCTCTACGCACCGAACCGTCGGCCAATGCCAAGCTGCAGTGAAGGTTCACGGGGTCTTTCCGTCCTTCCGCGGGTAATTCGCATCTTCACGAATAATGCAATTTCACCGGGTCCATGGCCGAGACAGCGCCCAGGTCGTTACGCCTTTCGTGCAGGTCGGAACTTACCCGACAAGGAATTTCGCTACCTTAGGACCGTTATAGTTACGGCCGCCGTTTACCGGGGCTTGGCTTCGGGGCTTCGCTCGCGCTGACCCTTCCGCGTGACCTTCCGGCACCGGGCAGGCGTCAGACCCTATACGTCGCCTTGCGGCTTGGCAGAGTCCTGTGTTTTTGGTAAACAGTCGCCTGGGCCTATTCGCTGCGGCCGCCGCGGGCTCGGGGGGCTCGCCCCTCCACCCCCGGCGGCGCCCCTTCTCCCGAAGTTACGGGGCGGTTTTGCCGAGTTCCTTGGCCATGGTTCTCCCGAACGCCTCGGTATGCTCTACCCGCGCACCTGTGTCGGTTTAGGTACGGGCGCCGCCGGCCCTGCCTAGGGGTTTTTCTCGGAAGCATGGAATGAGCGGCTTCGCCTCGAGGGCTTCGTCTCGCGTCTCAGGCTCTCGTGGGCCGCGGATTTGCCTGCGGCCCGCCCTACGCGCTTTCACGGGGACGTCCAGAACCCCGCCCGCCTATCCTCCTTCGTCGCCCCGTCGGTCCTAGCGGTCCGGCGGCGGTGCAGGAATGTCCGCCTGCTGGGCATCGGCTACGCCTCGCGGCCTCGCCTTAGCGCCCGACTGACCCTGGGGGGATTAGCCTCGCCCAGGAAACCTCGCGCTTACGGCGGAGGGGTTTCCCGCCCCTCTCTCGTTACTCATGCCTGCATTCTCGCTTCCGCGCGGTCCACCGCCGGTCGCCCCGGCGGCTTCGCCCCTGCGCGGAACGCTCCCCTACCGGCCGCGCCCTACAAAGGCGCGGCCCCGCCGCTTCGGCTCCGCGCTTAGCCCCGTGTATTGTCGGCGCATGTCCACTCGACCAGTGAGCTGTTACGCACTCTTTGAATGCATGGCTGCTTCTAAGCCAACATCCTGGTTGTCTAGGCAAACGCACATCCTTTGCCACTCAGCGCGGAATTGGGGGCCTTAGCGGGCGGTCTGGGCTGTTCCCCTCTCGGCCGCGCGGCTTAGCCCGCGCGGCCTGACTCCCGGGGTGTCTGGTCGCGGCATTCGCAGTTCGGTCGGCTTCGGTAGGCGGTGAAGCCCCCTCGGCCGTCCGGCGCCCTACCTCCGCGATCCACCTCCCGAGGCTAGCCCTAAAGCTATTTCGGGGAGAACGAGATATCTCCGGGTTTGATTGGCCTTTCACCCCTACCCGCGGCTCATCCCCTCCGTTTTCAACCGAAGTGGGTTCGGCCCTCCACAGGGTCTTACCCCTGCTTCAGCCTGGCCGCGGGTAGATCACCCGGCTTCGCGTCTGCGGCGCGCGACTGGAAGAGTCGCCCTGTTCAGACTCGCTTTCGCTGCGGCTCGCCAATCGCTTGGCCTCGCCGCGCGCCGCAACTCGCAGGCTCATTCTACAAAAGGCACGCCGTCACGCCGCGTACGGGCGCTCCGACTGCTTGTGGGCGCACGGTTTCAGGCGCTGTTTCACTCCCCTCTCGGGGTGCTTTTCACCTTTCCCTCACGGTACTCGTCCACTATCGGTCATCCGGGAGTGTTCAGCCTTGGAGGGCGGTCCCCCCAGCTTCGGCCCGGGTTTCACGTGCCCGGGCCTACTCGGGGACATGCCGGGGAGGCCGCATGCGCTTCGCGTACGGGGCTCTCACCCGGTATCGCCGGCCTTCCCATGCCGTTCCGCTGCTGTCTCTTATACACATCTCCGAGCCCACGAGACGGAGCTACATCTC
>NZ_CAUUGJ010000177.1:0-3187 GCF_963544685.1 uncultured Fretibacterium sp.
GTTCCAGCGCTGCGGTCAAAGCAGCCTCCTTGCCAAAATTCCTGGAGAGATCGACCACACAGATGCGCCCATCCTTTTCTGCCTGATTCATAAGGAGTAAAAGTGTCCCATCATGGCTGCCGTCGTTGACGCAGACAATTTCGAAGTCCTCTCCAATCCCCTCCATCACTGAAATAATTCTTTGAAAAAAGAGAGGCAATACCGCCTCCTCGTTATAACAGGGGCATAGGATCGAGATCATTTCACCATTCCTCCGCATCCAACACCTGCAGCAGCGCCCGCAGCGCGGCGGCGCGGTGCGAGACGGCATTCTTCGTCTCCGGCGGGATATCGGCAAAGGAGCCGCCGAGGCCGTCCGGCAGGAACAGCGGGTCGTACCCGAACCCTCCGGTCCCCGACGGACGCTCCGCGATGCGGCCCGGACACTCCCCCTCGCAGACCAGGGTCCACCGCCCGGGGACCGAAAGGGCCAGGGCCGCCACGAATCGCGCCCGGCGATCGCCCCGTCCCTCCATCTGCGACAGAAGCCAGCGATTCCGGTCCTCGTCGGTCCCCTCGATGATCCGTGCGGAACGGACGCCGGGAAGCCCTCCCAGGGCCGCGACCTCCAGGCCGCTGTCGTCCGCCAGGCTCGGCAGGCCGGACGCCTCCGCCCAGGCTTTGGCCTTCAGCACGGCGTTCATGGCATAACTACCGCCGGTCTCCTCGACGGTAAGGCCCCCGACCTCAGGGGCAAACAGGAGACTTCCCACGAACGATTCCGGCAGAATCGCGCGGAACTCCTCATACTTGCCCCGGTTGCCCGTGGCCAGGAGCAGGTTCTCAAAAAACAAGGGCGCTGCGCTCCGCCGCCGTGAACTCGAGCGCCGCCGTCTGCCGCTCCCGGATCTCGCGGCACCCCTTCAGGCAGAGGTCGAAGATGCGGTCGGTCTCCGTCCGTGAAAAGGGAGCCTCCTCACCGGTCCCCTGAACCTCGACGAAACGGTCGGCGTGGTCCGCGACCACGTTGAAATCGACGCTGGCCGCCCGGTCCTCCTCGCTGTCGAGATCGAGGCGGACCGTCCCGTCCAGGATCCCCGCGCTCACCGCAGAGATGCAGGACAGGAGCGGGAGCGTTCCGAAGGCGCCCTCATCCCTCAGCACCCTGAGTGCATCCACCAATGCGACGTATCCGCCGTTGACGGAGGCGACGCGCGTACCGCCGTCGGCCTGAAGCACGTCGCAGTCGATCGTGATGGTCCGGGGCCCCAGCCTTTTCAAATCCACGCACAGGCGCAAAGCCCGCCCGATCAGGCGCTGAATCTCGGCACTGCGCCCACTGATCCCCGAGCGTGCGGCACGCTGCGTCCGGCGGTCCGTGGAACGCGGCAGCATCGCGTATTCCGCCGTGATCCACCCCTGATCCGTCCCCCGCAGAAAGGCGGGGACCTTCTCCTCCACCGTCGCGGTACAGAGCACCCGCGTCTCGCCCTGGACGGCCAGAACAGCTCCCTCCGCGTAACGCGTATAATGCCGCTCGAAGGATAGGGGGCGCAGCGCGTCGAACGGCCTTTCCCCCCGCTGCGGGGCCCGGGCGTCCATCGCTACGCGCGCGGCAGCTGCCAGGGCACCGTCAGATCGATGGGGGCCCCGCCGGAGGACACCGCGCCGTCGATAAGGAAACGCACCTTGACGATCGGCGGAAAGTTGTCCTGCATCGTGCGGACGATGCCCGTCACCAAAAACTGGCTGTTCTTCTGTCCCAATTTGGACAGGGCCGCGGCGAACCCCCTCGAGCAGTCCAGGTACACCGTGTCCGCGCTCCGGAATACGTGGAGCACGCGCACATTGGACTCCGCCCCCTCGATGCCGCTCATGACGAGAAGAGTCTGGACGGCGTCCCTGATGTTGTCCTCCTGAGGACGGGCGAGGAAAGGCCGGACATCCTCGGCCAGGCCTCCGTTCTTGAGGAAGTAGAGCCTCAGGCTGACCTGCTGGATATCCCCTCGCACCCCGGAAAGCGCGGCCTTCGCCTTTTCTTTCTCCTTTTCCTTCTCCGACTCCGTCAGCGCCTTCAGGTCCTCCCCGTTCTCGACCCTGTTCTCCGGCTTCAGCAGGGAACGGGTGTTCAGGGAGCGCACCATCCAGGACGTTCCGAGATACCCCGCCACGAAGCAGAGGAGGATGATCCCGATCCAGGAAAAAAAGCGCAGCAGGAACGGCGGCCGCTCCCGTCCCGGGGAGCGGGAATCCCGGCCGCGTCGCCGCGGCCTCCGGCCTTCAAAGTCGTCATTGTAATCATCGTCGTAACGATCGTCGGGCGCATCCCCGCGACGAGCCATCGAGCATTCCCCCCATTTACGGATATCCATACGCGTGTGCGTACCGATTCGACTGCCTCCAGAACCTCAGTTCAGATAGTTGACGATCCCCTCCGCCATCGCCTCGGCGATCCTCCGCTGGTAGCCCGGATGGGCCAGAAGCTTGGCCTCGTTGAGGTTTGTCACGAACCCCGTCTCCAAAAGCACCGCCGGCATCCCGGCCCCCCGAAGGACGAAGAACGGCGCCTGAGCCACCCGCTTCATCGGGATGCCCCGCAGTTTCCCCGCCTTGAACAGGGCCTCCGCCAGTTCCGTGCTCTCGCTGATCTTGTTGTTCTGCTGCATATCCCCCAGGATGCGAAGCAAAAGCTCCGTCCTCCTGTCCACGGCCGCGGAGTTGCCGGACTTCTCCTCCACATACTCCCGGTTCTCTATTTTGGCGAGCGCGAGCGCATCCTTGTCCGTCGGCAGCGCCATGAGATAGATCTCGAAGCCCGCGGTATTCTTCAGTGAGGGCAGAGCGTTGGCGTGGACGCTGACGAAGACGTCCGCATTCGCCTGGTTGGCAATGTCCGTCCGCTCCTGAAGCTTCAGGTAGACGTCGGTCCTCCGGGTCATCTGAACCTCGAACCCCCTGCTCCTCAGCACCTCTTCCAAAGCCAGCCCAATCCCCAGATTGATGTCCTTCTCCCGAACGCCGTTGGCCGTCGCCCCGGGGTCCTTTCCTCCGTGACCGGGGTCCACGACGACCAGGCGCTTTCCTCCCCGCCTCGCCGGAGGCTGGACCGGCGTCTTTGCCCTGGGGGATTTTCCTGCCGGCCCGGGCACTGGCGCGGGAGCGGGAGCGGGAGCGGGGGGAGGCTGTCTCTTATACACATCTGACGCTG
>NZ_CAUUGJ010000178.1:0-3176 GCF_963544685.1 uncultured Fretibacterium sp.
CATATCAGCCGCGCGGGGCGGAAGGCAGAGTAAAAATACCGCGAAGGCCCCTTTCGCCCGGGGCGCACCGCGGGCTGGGAGCTTTTCAGACGATCAGGAATACGGCGATCGAGAATGCAGATTGTCACGGAGGAAAACGCAGCGAGATGACTCAGGACACACGGAACGCGGAGGGCGGCTACGACGCCGGAAGCATACAGGTACTGGAAGGACTCGAGGCCGTTCGCAAGCGCCCCGGCATGTACATCGGGGACACCGGGAGCCGGGGCCTCCACCACCTCATCTACGAGGTCGTCGACAACGCCGTCGACGAGGCGATCGGCGGCTACTGCGACCGCATCGAGGTCACCATCCACGCGGACGAGAGCATCAGCGTCCGGGACAACGGGCGCGGCATCCCCACGGACCCGCACCCCTACAACGGGCGTCCGACCTGCGAGGTCGTCCTCACCATCCTGCACGCGGGGGGAAAGTTCGGGAACGGCGCCTACAAGGTCTCGGGCGGGCTTCACGGCGTGGGCGTCTCAGTGGTCAACGCGCTCTCGACCTGGCTGGAGGTCACGATCGCGCGCGACGGCGTGCAGCGCACCCAGCGGTTCGAACGGGGCATTCCCGTCACCGACCTCTCGCCGGAGACCCCCGCGGATTGGCGCGGCACCCTGATCCACTACCTCCCCGACGACACGATCTTCGAGGAGGTCCACCACTCCCTGGACGTTCTGAAGAGCCGCCTTCGGGAGCTGGCGTTCCTCAACCCGGGGCTCGCCATCTCCGTGGAGGACGAGCGCACGGGGGAAAAGAAGGAGTACCACTTCGACGGGGGCATACAGGCCTTCGTCGAGTATCTGGACCGCGGCAAGACGGCCCTCTTCACCCCTCCCGTCATCCTCTCCGGGGAGCGGGACGGCATCGCGATCGACGTCGGGTTCCAGTACAACGACAGCTACCTCGAACGCATCTTCTCCTTCGCCAACCTCATCCACACGATCGAGGGGGGGACGCACGTGTCGGGGCTCCGGACCGCCATGACCCGGGCCGTCAACGAAGCCGCGCGGAACAACAAGATCCTGCGCGACAAGGACGAGAACCTCTCCGGCGACGACCTGAAGGAGGGCCTGACCTGCGTGCTGTCCGTCAAGCTGGGCAACCCCCAGTTCGAGGGGCAGACCAAGACCAAGCTGGGGAACAGCGAGGTCCGGGGCGCCGTGGACTCCTTCGTCTACGAGGGACTGCTCTCCTGGTTCGAGGACGCCCCCGACCTTCTCCGTCCCATCGTGGACAAGGCGGTCCGCGCCCGGCAGGCCCGCGAGGCCGCCAAGAAGGCGCGCGAGCTCGTCCGCAAGGGGTCCATGACGGGCCTGAACCTCCCCGGGAAGCTCGCGGACTGCTCCTCCAGGACCCCGGAGAACACGGAGCTCTACATCGTCGAGGGCGACAGCGCCGGCGGCAGCGCCAAGCAGGGCCGGGACCGCTCGTTCCAGGCCATCCTTCCCCTGAGGGGCAAGATCCTGAACGTGGAAAAGGCGCGGCTCGACAAGATGCTCTCCAACAACGAGATCCGCACGATCATCCAGGCCCTGGGCTGCGGCATCGGCAACGAGTTCGACGAGAAAAAGCTGCGCTACCACAAGATCATCATCATGACGGATGCGGACGTCGACGGCGCGCACATCAGCACGCTGCTCCTCACCTTCTTCTACCGCCACATGCCCGAGCTGATCAATCAGGGCTACCTCTATCTGGCCCAGCCCCCCCTCTACAGGGTGCAGAAGGGCAAGCAGGTCCAGTACTGCTACACCGAGAAGGAACTGCGCCAGCACGTGGACGGGGCCCCCGACCCGACCAAGGTCGGGGTGCAGCGCTACAAGGGACTCGGAGAGATGAACCCGTCCCAGCTCTGGGAGACGACGATGGACCCCACCAATCGTGTGCTCCGGCAGATCGAGCTCAACGACGATCTGCTCGCCGACGAGTACTTCGACATCCTGATGGGCGACAAGGTCGAGCCGAGGCGGGACTTCATCACGTCCTATGCGCATGAGGTGAAGAACTTGGATATTTAAGCAGGCGGCCAGCTCCTTGAGATCGCCAGCTCTTGAGTGCTGTGCCGTTCGGCGAAGCAGGCAGGCGTAAGCTTCGTCGGCGAAGCAGGCAAAAAGCCCGCCTTTTCTTGCTTTTGTGTTAACATGGCCTAAGCAAGGGCTCTGCGGTGCAGCCCTTGGCTCTGCCAGCAGCTCAGGTATTTGAAATGGCAATGAGCGAAGGAGAAAAAGCTTGCGGTTTCTCCATGACAGGCCGTCTTGAGGAAGGCGGGGCCGCCGCTATCGTCCTGATTGGCTGTGACAAGCCACATCTGTATCCGTTGAACAACGCCTACTCAGCCATTGTCTACGCAACTCAGACATCGGATGTGCATACGGTCATGTGCAACGGCAGGTTGCTGTATCATAAGGGACAGCATTTGACCATGGATTACGAAAAAATCAGAGGTGAGATGGGGAAAGTGCTGGACAAGATCTACTGAATCTGTCAGAGGAACCTTCGAAATGGCGTTTCGGTTTCCTCTGGGGGATGCGAGAAGGGGGCGGACGATGCCTCCGCGGTCGAAGGGGCTTTCCGGGAAAACGAAAGTTGCGGTGAGGATCTGGTGCCAATGCCGATAATAGAAGCGAGCGAGTTGACGAAACATTACAGCCTGAAAAGCGGGGCCGTCGTCCGGGCGTTGAGCGGCATCAGTTTTGCCGTTGAAGAGGGCGATGCCGTTGGGCTTATCGGGATGAACGGCGCCGGAAAATCGACGATGATCAAGCTGATGACGGGGATCATCCATCCTACCTCGGGAACCGTTTCGGTCATGGGCTACGTCCCTGCCCGCGATCGCAGAAGCCTGTGCAGACGCTACGGCGTCATGTTCGGGCAGCGGAGTCAGATGATGTGGGACCTTCCTGCCAGGGACTCCTTTTTTGTCAACGGCAGCATCTACGGCCTGTCCTCCAAGGACGTGCTGCATAAGTTGGAGGAGTTCGGCCATATTTTGGACCTGGATTTTCTGGATGTTCCCGTCAGGCAGCTCAGCCTCGGCCAAAAGATGATCTGCGACTTTTTATTGATCCTGCTGCATGAGCCCAGACTGCTGTTTCTGGACGAGGCGACGATAGGACTGGACGTCTACAACA
>NZ_CAUUGJ010000179.1:0-3131 GCF_963544685.1 uncultured Fretibacterium sp.
AAACATCTATAGGCAAAAATCTTCAGCGCTTCCCTAAAAATTAACATGGGGGCTTTGATGAAGAAACTAAGCGACCAACACAACTCGCGTACGCTCGTTGGTTGTCTGCTTACGCCCCCAAGCCCCCACGCCGCTATCCTGATAGCGGCGGCCCCGGCAAGTTTCTTACTCGAAACAGGCAAGCTGGGGTACCACAGGGGGGCTTCATGGATTAAATCAGCGTTTCCTTTATTGTAACACGTGCGTCGGGTTCTTCGTGCCGGGCCCCTTGCCGCCGGGCCCGACCCGCATCCGCCCCTCCGCCTTCGAATGAGGCGGCCCGCGCCGGGGCCGCGGCTGAGATATAATACCTGCGGGCGAGATCATTCGGCATCGTTCCCCGCGTCCGGGTGCATCCTGGGCGGCGGGGGTAGGCGGTGTCGGCGGTAGATATCACGAAGATATACATATAATTATCGGAGCTGCGGAAGGAAGGTAACGCGATGAAGCCGACGGTGGTCGATCATATAGGGATAGCCGTGAACAGCATTCGGGATTCCCTTGCATTCTGGGAGGGGACGCTCGGGATCCGCTGCACCGGGGTGGAGGAGGTCGCGGAGCAGAAGGTCAGGACGGCCTTCCTGCCCCTGAAGGATACGGAGGTCGAGCTCCTGGAGCCCACGGCGGAGGACAGTCCGGTCGCGAAGTTCATCGCCAAGAAGGGCGAGGGAATCCACCATCTGGCCATCCGCGTGGAGGACCTGGAGGCCGCGCTGGCCGAGCTCAGGGAAAAGGGAGTGCGCCTGATCGACGAGAAGCCCCGCAGGGGCGCGGGCGGGGCCCTGATCGCCTTCGTCCACCCCGCCGCGACGGGGGGCATTCTCTTGGAGCTGTCCCAGCGCTGAACGTGGCGGAGGAAAAGGGGACCGGTTCCGGCCGATACGCGGTCGCCCTGCTGGTCGGGCTCGTCAGGAGGCTGCCGCAGAGGCTGGCCGTGGCTTTGGGCGGCCTGTTGGGGCGCCTGCTCTGGGCGCTCAGCTGGCGGAAGGTCGATCGGGGCGAGGCGCGCTGCGTCGCGGCGCTGGGGGTGGGGATCACCGTCGCGCGCGGCATCGTGCGGAGGTCCTTCGTCAACCTGGGGCGCTCGGCCGTCGAGTTCGTCCGGCTGGATCGGATGATGCCCGGGCTGCGGGAGACGGTGACGGTCGAGGGACGCGAGAACCTCGACCGCGCTCTGGCCCGTGGGCGGGGGGCTCTGCTCATGGCCGCCCATATCGGCAACTGGGAGCTCGCCGGGGCGCGCCTGGTCCTGGAGGGATATTCCGTCGTGCCGCTCTACACGCCCCAGCGCAACCGGGGGGGGCTCAACGACCTGATTCAGCATCAGCGCACGGCCGTTGCCGGGATGAAGATGGTGCCAAGCGAGGGGGCCGGCCTGCGCGAGGCCTTCCGAACCTTGAGGCGGGGGGGGATCGTGGGGTTCCTTCAGGACCTGGACGCCCGGAGCGAGGGGATTCCCGTCCCCTTTTTGGGCCTGCCCGCCAGCGCGGCCGACGGGATCGTGAAGCTGCACCGCAGGTTCGGCTCCCCGGTCGTCCCCGTCCTGTACTTTCGCCGTCCCGACGTGGTCTCCCATACCGTCGTCATTCAGGATATCCTGAGCGACGCGCTCGACGCGGACGGCAATCCTTTCGGGGCGGATATGGTAAAGTCCCTTCAAATGTGTCATAATGTTTTGGAGGGTTGGGTTCGGGCTTATCCGGATCAATGGCTGTGGCTTTTGGATCGGTGGGAATCCACGTTGGGGTGACGGTAGGGCTGGATCCCGGAAGGGACAAGGTGGGATGGGCCTTCGTGGGTGAGGGCCGGGAGCTCCTCATGTCGGGGATTTTCCCTGCGGAGGAGCGGGCGTTTTTCTGGCTGGCCCTCAGGGCCCTGGCCGGGGATGCGGACGCCTTGGCCCCCTGGACGCTGGAGGCCCTCTCGCCGAGGGGAGGAGCGTCATCCATCGCGGCCTTCGTCGTCGGAGACGGAACGTGCGGCGGCGAGCTCGCCGCGAGCCTGAAGGAGCAGGATTTCGGCTGCCCCATCCTTCGTGCGGACGAAAGGGGAACGACCCTGGAGGCCCGGACCCTTTATTGGCGTCTGCACGGCCCGTCCTGGTGGCAAAGGCTTTTGCCCCGGACCCTGTGGGTCCCGCCCCGTCCTCTTGACGACCTTGCGGCATGGGCCATCGCCATGCGGGGAATGGCCGGGCCGTGCGAACAACGTGACCGATAAAAATTTTGATAAACGCGCCGGGTTCTTTGCTGGAGAGGGCGTGGTAACCTGGAAGGGAGTCGTTCAGCGATATGGCCGGTATGGATAAGCTTGCCGTTCTCGTCAACAGCTTTGGTTCGTCCGTGATCTCCGTGGGGCGGGAGGTTGGGTTGGACATCTCTTTGAACAAGGCCCAGGTCTCCCCGGGGGTCAAGGTGGCCAATATATGCGCGGCCTCGCTGATCGGGATCGTGGGGAACGGGACGCACGGAACGGCCGTCATCATGCTTGATGAAGTCGGGTTCAAGGCCGTCGTCTCGGCGATGTCGGGCGGCATGATCGCGGCCAACCTGAACGACCCCGTCTCCATGAGCGTGATCGGAGAGCTTTCCAATATGGTCAGCGGCCGTTCCCTGATCCAGGCCGCCCTTGCGGATGTGGACGTGACGCCTCCCCAGCTGATCGTCGGGGACAACATCCAGAACGTCCCGACCCAATCCGCGGGGGTGAAGTGCTTTACGCTTCCCTTTTCCCTGCAGCCGGCGGGCGTGCTCTATCTGGTGCTATCCTTCAACGCCGCCTGATGCGGGCCGCTCCGAGGGAAGGGACCGCCGGGGGCCATCCCCGGATTCCGGCCCGAGGCAAAAAGTAAAAAGTGTGGGGCGGCGCGGCTCGGTGGGCCCCGCCGCTTTTTCGTTGTCAATAAAAGCGCTGGCTTGATCGGCGCTTTCTTGATGTCCGGACGGAGGATGTGGTGAGAGTGCGGAAACTTTTGTGCGTGCTGCTGGCTCTGTGTCTGTCCCCATCCCTTGCGGCCGAGGCGGGGGTCGTGCTGGTCCTCTCCGGAGGCGGAACCCGCGGGTTTGCCCATATCGGCGTGATCGAGGTCCTGG
>NZ_CAUUGJ010000180.1:0-3111 GCF_963544685.1 uncultured Fretibacterium sp.
GCTTCGATCCCTTCAGCCCTACCGGGACTGGCTGCCCTACGTCACCGTAGGGGTAATCCTGCCTCTCCTTCTGTGGATCTTCCTGTCCATTCTGAGGCAGGTACGGCGAAATTCCCGGGGCGGAAAAAATGTCCGCCCCTCGCCCGCCCCTGCGGGGACGGCGGTTCAGGGCAAGGCCATCGACATCACGACCGATTTTGTGGTCCATGATCCATGGGCGGAGCCCTCGCTCGGAACTCAGGCCGCCCCAGCGCCGCAGCCCAATGTCCCTTTGCGGCCTCAGGAACAAGGGGTTTCGGCCCCGGTCCCGGACAGGACACTCTCGGGGATCGCACCCGATTCCGCCGCCGCCGCCAGCCCCATTGTCCTGCCCGCCCCCGCTCCGAGAGCGGCCTCCGGTCCATCCGCCGCGCCGGCTCCCGCTCCGTCCGCCCAACGACACGAGGCCCCGGAGCCGCCCAGGACCGCCGCCGCGAGCCCCAACACGCCTCCCGAGTCGGAGTTTCAGCGAATCTACATCGACATGTATATCGACCTGGAGCTCACCACGAACTTCAGCGCGTTGAGGACGGACGTCAACGGTATGCTCTCCCGGGGGGTCTCCTCCGAGCCCTTGCTGCCGGAGGGAAGCGCAACTCCCGATGAGTACGTCCTCGCCTGCATCGCCCTCGCCGCGCTGGAGGACCTTCAAACGAAGGAATCCCGCCTCGAATCGGGCGAGCTGAGCCCGCATGGGCAGGAGCTGTGCAAGATCTATGAATATATCCTGAACCGCCTGAAGGGAAACGGGAAACTTTCGGAGGACTCCGCCAGGAAACTGCTTCAGGAGACCCTGGAGAAGGTCCTCGGAACAACCGGGCATCATCAGTAATGGAGAGGGCTTTATGATCAAACTGATGATCTTCGACCACGATATGACGATCGTGGACTCGAGCCACGCCATCCTGGCGGGGCTCAATCTGGTGGCCGAGGCGGTCGGCCGTCCCAGGGCCACCCACGCTCAGGTGATGCGGTACATCGCCATGCCCATGAGGGAGTTCATGATCGGCACCCTGGGCGACTGCCGGCCCGAGTGGCTGGAGCTGTACCGCGACAAGGTCGCACCGCTCGAACACTCCATGATCCGCCCCTTCCCCGAGACGAGGACGATCCTGCCCCGCCTTCGGGAGATGGGCTTGATCCTGGCCGTCGCCTCGAACCGGAACGCCCCGAGGACGGCCATGGAGAGGAGCGGAACGGCCCATTATTTCGACGCGATCGTCGGCCCCTCGGACCACCTGCCCTACAAGCCCGAGCCCGGGATGCTCCTGAGCCTCATGGATCGTTTCGGAGTCCCCGCGGATCGGACCGTCTACGTCGGGGACTCCGACATCGACGTCAGGACGGCCCTCGCAGCGGGGACACGGGCGATCGGCACGGCGCAGGGCAACTTCACGAAGGAGCAGCTTCTGGAGCTGGGGGCGTGGCGCGCCGTCGGCTCCCTCGACGAGCTGCCCGGTATCGTGGAGGAGGATGGGAGGGAATGACCGCTTGATCTACAGGGACCTCTCGACCACCCCGGGGACGGCGGGCACCCCCCCATCCCCCCCAAGGAATCGTCTGTCGGACGAGTCCAGCCCCTACCTGCTCCAGCACGCCGACAACCCCATAGCCTGGTACCCGTGGGGGGACGAGGCATTCGAGGCCGCGCGCAGGGAGGACAAACCCATATTCCTCTCGATCGGCTACTCCTCGTGCCACTGGTGCCACGTCATGGAGCGGGAATGTTTCTCCGACCCCGAGGTGGCGGACCTCATGAACGACGTCTGCGTCGCCGTCAAGGTGGACCGGGAGGAGCGGCCCGATCTGGACGGGCTCTTCATGGACATATGCCACATCCAGAACGGCAACGGAGGCTGGCCCCTGAACCTCTTTCTGACCCCCGAGGGCAGGCCCTTCTTCGCGGCCACGTGGCTGCCCAAGAGGACGACGGGCCGGATGCCGGGGCTGACGGACATCCTGCCGCGCGTCAAGTGGCTGTGGTCCATGCAGCGCGAGGACGTGATCCGAGGGGCCGACAGCCTGGCGGAGACGCTGGCCGCCCACCTGAAGTTCGTCTCGGGAGGCCGGGTGGGCGCCGCATCGGCCCGAAGCGCCCTCAACGAGCTCCAGGGACTCTTCGACCCGCAGTGGGGCGGGTTCGGGTTCGCGCCCAAGTTCCCGGCCGCGCCGCGCCTTCTCTTCCTGCTGGAACAGGCCCGCTCGGCCATCAACTCCACGCAGGAGCGCGAGACGCTCCTGGGCATGGCGGACCTAACCCTCCGCCGCATGTGGAGGGGCGGCATCCACGACCATCTGGGCGGCGGGTTCGCGCGCTACGCCACGGACGAGCAGTGGCTCGTTCCCCACTTCGAGAAGATGCTCGCCGATCAGGCCCTGCTGCTCCTGACCGCAGCGCTGGCCCACGAGATCCGTCCCGACCCGTTCTACCGCACCCTGGCGGAGGACATCGTCGGATGCGTGCAGCGGGATTTCACCGCCCCGGAGTCCTGCTTCCGAACGTCCCTCGACGCGGACAGCGAGGAGGGGGAGGGGCGCTACTACCTCTGGACGGAGGAGGAGGTCCTCCGGTTGCTCCCGGAGGGGGACCGCGGCCTGTTCTGCGCCGCCTACGCCGTCCTGCCCGGCGGAAATTTCGGACACGAGATGACGGGAATGCGGACGGGACAGAACATCCTCTACGAGGCCTCGACCGTCGCGGAACTGTCGCAGCGCTACGGGATCCGAGCGACCGAGGCGGCGGATCGCCTCGCCCGGGACCGGGCCATCCTTCTGGAGGCCCGCTCCCGGCGCACGCCGCCCGCCGTGGACGACAAGGTGCTCATGGATTGGAACGGCCTCATGATCGGGGCCCTGGCCCGCGCCTCCTCGGCATTCGGGCAGCCGGAATGGAGGCTCTCCGCCGAGCGGGCCGCCCTGTTCCTCCAAAAGGCCCTGCCGGACCCCAAGGGCAGCTGGAGGCGGCGGTACCGCGGCGGAGACGCGGGGATTCCCGCCCTCCCCGGGGACTACGCGGCGCTGCTGTGGGGCGTCATGGAGCTTCACCGCGCCGCGGCCGCCGCCGGGGCGCGG
>NZ_CAUUGJ010000181.1:0-3040 GCF_963544685.1 uncultured Fretibacterium sp.
CTCGACTAGTCGTCGGCAGCGTCAGATGTGTATAAGAGACAGGTGGGGGCCGGGGCCGGGACGGGCAAGACCTGGGTACTCTCCAGCCGATACGCGCGCCTGCTCCTGACGGACGCGGAATGCCTGCCGCGCGACATTCTGACCCTCACCTACACGGAGGCGGCGGCCAGCGAGATGCGGGAGCGCATCGAACGGCGCGTCCGCGAGCTCCTGTCCGCGCCGGGCGCGCCCGTCTCCGCGGATCGGATCCGAGAGGTGATGGACGGGTTCGGCGAGGCGTGGATCTCGACCATCCACGCCTTCGCGGCACGGATGATCCGGGAGTCCGGCCTGTCGCTGGACGTGGACCCCCGCGCGTCGGTCGTCAGCAGCCCGCAGGAGGACGCCTTCTGGAACGCGATAGGGGACGCCGCGGAGGGGGCGGACCTCCGCGGAATGGCGAGGCTCAGCGGGGACGCCCGGCTGCGCGCCGCCGCCGCCGCCCTGGATCACGACCCAACGCTCGGCGCGGCCCTGGACCAATGGGACGGTGCGAAGCTCCGCGACCTGGCGCGGGATACGGCGGAGCTGTATGCTTCGCTGGGACACACCTGGGTCCGGATGCTGGACTGGGCCGACGCCGCCCCGAGCTCCGACGATCCCCTGGTGCGCGCGGCCTCCGCGGCCGTGACGGAGCTCCTGCGCCCGCGCTGGCTCTCGGCCTGGGAGCTTTGGGGCTCGGTGTTCCGTGCTTTGGGTGGAGAGCTTGCCGATAAGGCGCACAAGGACCGCGCTGAGGGCAAGGACGAAAGTCCCGCCACGCTGATCGCCGCCTGCGCGGAGCTCTGGATGCCGCGGATGGCGGGCCGGGACCGCAACGCAGAGGGGCCCGGGGAGCCCGACGACGAGGCCCTGCGCCTCTTCACGCTGGACGTCCTGCACGCCCTTCGGAACCTCAAGGGGGCGACAGGAAAGCTCTTCACCGCCATCATGGACATCCTGGGCTCGACGGCGGGCGATTGGCGCAAGGAACAGGAGCGGATCAAGCTCCCCGTCCTGTCCGGCCCGGCCCCGAACGAGCCCCTCCCGGAGCCGGAACGCCGCCTGCGCGCCACGCTCCTCCGTTTCTGCGGGACGGCCTGGGGCCTGTGGGACGAGATGAAGCGGCGGAGAGGGCTCCTGTCGTTCTCCGACATGATCCTTCACGCCCGGGGCGCGGCGGAACGGGTGCGCGCCTCCAGGGAGTTCCGCCACGTCCTGGTGGACGAATTTCAGGATACGGACCCCCTCCAGTTCTCCCTGCTGGAGTCCCTGAGGGAACGTGGAGGCGCGGGGCTCTTCGCCGTCGGGGACCCCAAACAGTCCATCTACCGCTTCCGCCACGCGGACCCGGCGCTCTTCGCCGGAACCATCGCCCAGGCGGACGAACGGATCGAGCTGGATGTGAGCTTCCGGACCCGCGGCCCCCTCCTGAGGCGGATCAACGGCCTGTTTGCCCATATCTGGAGCTCCGGGCTCGGCTCCTCCGCCGGGCTGAGAGGGCTGGCCTACGAGCCGCTCACACCGGCCGCGGCCCCATCGGAGCGCAGCGGGGGGACCTTGGCCCCCTTTTCGGTCCTGCTCGCCGTCCGATCTGGCCGCGGTGAGGCGAACGCCCGGGAGCGCCTAGCCTCGGCGCTCGCCGCGCGCATCGGGGACGCCGTCCGATCCGGCCGTACCGTGTGGGACAAGGCGGAGCGGAGGCTTCGGCCCGCACGCTGGCGGGACTTTGCGGTGCTGCTCCGGAACCGGAACCATCACGGCCTTCTGGAGCGCGCGTTCGCGGCGGAGGGGATCCCCGTGCGGCTGGACCGAAGCACGGAATACTTTGCCCGCGGCGAGGTGGGCGACGTCATCGCGCTGCTGCGCGCGGCCGCGGACCCCGGGGACGAGACGGCCCTGTCGGGCTGGCTGCTCTCGCCCTTCTCGGGGGTCCCGAGGGAGGAGGCGCTCCGCCTCCTCGAGGGACGCGCCGCGGCGCTTTGCGCGGGGCAGAGGGGGCCGCTGTCCGACCTGCTGCGCGAGCGCATCCCCGAGGCGTTCGATCGGCTCGTCCGCCTCGAACTGCTAGGGCGCCACAGGGGCCCCGCGGCCCTGCTGGAGGGCTTTGTCCGGGACCGCCACTGGCTCTCGGGCTATGTCCCGCACCATCGGCTCCGCGCGCTCCGAAACGTCCGGCGCGCGCTCTCCCTGGCCCGGGCCTATCAGCGGGGGCTCGCCGTCAGCCTGGCCGGCTGCGCGCGGTGGATGGAGCGCGCCCTGAGGGACGGCTCCCGCATGGAGGAGCCGCACTGGATGGACCCGGACGCCGACGCCGTCCTCATCGCCACGGTCCACGCATCCAAGGGGCTGGAATACCCCGCCGTCGCCGTGTTCGACACCGCGCGGCGCACCGCCTCCTCCTCGCTCTGTCCGTCCAGAACGCTGGGGTTGGCCTTCTCCGGCCTTCCCGACGCCCTGGCCGATACTCCGGGCAAAGGCACGGAGACGGACGGGCCGGAGGCGCAGAGAGACCTCGAGCCCCGCACGATGCTCTGGGAGCGGCTGCTCTCCTCTCAGGGCGAGCTGGAGGAGGACATGCGCCTCTTTTACGTCGCCTGCACCCGGGCGCAGGACGCCCTGTGCCTCTGCGGGGTCGTCGGGGAGGACAAGGACGGGAACCGCACCCTGCCGCGGGACCGCTGGACGTCCCTCGCCCTCTCCTGGCTGGCCGGGGAGAAGGGCTGCGATTGGCAGGAGCTGGGCCAGCCCGAGGTCCGGTATCTGGACGAGGACGGCGAAGGCCCGGCCGCCCCCTCGGGCGGGGCGGGGCGCGAGGCCCCGGCAAGGGCGGGAATCAGGGCGGAAATCGGTACAGGGCCCGAGGCCGAGGCATCCGGCGATGCCGCGAAGGTTCCCCCCGTGCCGGTCCCGGCGCCGAGCCTCGACGGGGTGACGCTGGCCTCGTTCTCGGCGACGTCGTTCGCGCTATTCGAGTGGTGCCCGCTGGCCTGGCGGCGTCGCTACCGGCAGGGCCTGGACC
>NZ_CAUUGJ010000182.1:0-3033 GCF_963544685.1 uncultured Fretibacterium sp.
CGGACTTCGCGCTCTGAGCCCGACGGCCTTGAGACCCCTGCAGCTGGGACAGGACATACCCGTTCGGGACCGGGACAATCCGCCGGGACTCGCGGGGTTCTCCTGTCCCTCAGAGGATGGGGTGCTGTTCGGCAGCGTCTACTACGCCGAGGGGAAGGGCAACCCCACCATCCTCATCTGCCACGGATTCCCCGGACTGGAGAAAAACTGCGACCTGGCCCAGGCCCTGCGTCAGGCGGGATTCAATGTCGTCACCTTCTCCTATCGGGGCGCATGGGGCAGCCGCGGCGTCTTTACCTTCGCCGGAACGGCACGGGACGTCGCCAACGTGACGCGCCATGTGCTGCGCCGCAAGCTGCCCTTTCCGGAGCGGTTCGACGCCGATACCGTCATCCCCGTCGGCTTCAGCATGGGGGCCTTTTCCGCCCTGCGCGCGGCGGCCGCGTGCCCGGAGATTCGGAGCCTCGGCCTGATCGGGGTCTGGAATATCGGCCGGGACGCGGAGGCAAGCCGGACCGACCGTCCCCTCAAGGAGAGGCTCGACAGGCTTCTGGTCGGGGCCGGATGCCTGGAGGGCACGACCCGCGCTGCCCTATGGAATGAAATCTTATGGAGGACGGAGGAGTTCGACCTCCGCCGCGACGCCCTCTCCTGCGGGGGCAAACGCATCCTGCTGCTGGGTGCGGCGCAGGACGAGGCCGTGCCCGGCGATGTGCATCAGCGGCCCCTGGCGGACCTGCTGCGCAGGGTGGGAGCGGAGGTGACGGAGCGCCTCCTGCCCGGCGACCACTCCTTCTCCGCGCACCGCTGGGCTATGGTTGGAGCCGTCCTCGACTGGCTGGGGGCTTTGGGGTATTGAGCCCCTTACGTATAGACTGAAATCACTCCGGCGGCACGCCGGGGATATCGATCAGGGAGGACTGAAAATCGCTATGGAGACTTGGATCAAGGCGGACGACATCTGGTCGTTGTGGGCAATTATCGTCGGGTGGGCGGCCGTGAGCATTTACCTGGAGCAGAGGTACCACTGGGCCGCGAAGGTCAGCGGCGCGATCATCGCGCTGCTGGGAGCGCTGGTCCTGGCCAACCTGGGGGTCATCCCCACGGACAGCCCGGTCTACGACAGCATATGGGGCTACGTGGTGCTGCTGGCCGTCCCCATCATGCTCTTCAAGGCGAACCTGCGCAAGATCTGGCTGGAGAGCGGCAGGACATTTCTGGCGTTCCACATCGCGGCCATCGGAACCGTCGCCGGTACCGTCCTGGGCCTGCTTTTCTTCGGACGCTGGATGCCGGAGGCGCTTCAGGTCGGCGCCATGATTACGGGCAGCTACATCGGCGGCACGGTCAATTTCGTCGCCATGTCCTCCCAGTTCCAGGCCTCGCAAAACGTCATCAACGCCTCCATCGTCGCGGACAACCTGAACATGGCGCTTTACTTCTTCGTGCTCCTGGCCATTCCCAGCATCGCGTTCTTCCGCAGACACTACGCGCATCCCTATGAAAAGGGCGCCAACGAGGGGGTCGGGGAGGGCGAGAATCGCGCCGCAAGCTACTGGGGACGCAAGGAGATATCGCTTCTCGACATCGCAAAGGTCGTGGCCTCCGGCTTCATCCTGGTGGCGGTCTCCGTCAAGCTGGCGGACTGGATGGGAGCGCATCCCTCCCTGCCGACCGTCCTGCGGGGTATTCTGGGCAGCAAATATTTCGTCGTGACGACGCTGACGGTGCTCATCGTCACGCTGTTCCCCAAGTTCTTCGAGGAGGCCCGAGGCTCCCAGGAGATCGGGACCTTTCTTATCTACATCTTCCTGGTGGTGATCGGAACGCCCGCCTCCATCAAGGCCATCCTGTTCCAGAGCCCGATCATCCTGCTATTCTGCTCGTTCGCGGTCGTGGTCAACATGGCGGTGACGCTGCTGGTGGGCAAGCTGTTCGGCTTCAACCTGGAGGAGCTGCTCATCTCGTCCAACGCCACGATAGGCGGCCCGACGACCGCCGCGGCGATGGCCATCAGCAAAGGTTGGGACGACCTCGTCCTCCCGGCGATGCTCGTCGGCGTCTGGGGCTACGTCATCGGGAACTGGATCGCCATCGCCCTGGGGCAGGCCGTATTCCCCAGAATCCTTGGTCTGTGAGCCCTTCCGGGATGTCGGCATGAGAGCGACTCCGATCGAGCCCTCCCCCGTTGCGTTCACCTGGACCGGCTCGCGGTCCATCCCCATAGAGGAGTGCGGTGAGCCGCTGGTCCCCATCAGCTGCTGTCCGGAGCGCGTTCTTGTCCGGCCTCAGTATTATTTTCAGGGCCTAACCCACGCACTGCCGGAGATCTACCTCCGCGAGGGCGTATTCGAGCGTCTGCTGACGGCATCCCAGGCCCTGCCCTCCGGCCATCGGTTCGTCGTGCTGGATGGATGGCGTCCGCTCCCCCTGCAGCAATCGCTCTTCGACCGCTACAAGGACGAGCTGGCCCAGAAGCGGCCCGAACTGGATGAGGAAGCGCTGAGGGAGCTGGCGCGCCGCTTCGTCGCAGAGCCCAGGAGCGATCCGCGCTGCCCCTCCCCCCACAGTACGGGGGGCAGCGTCGATCTGACCGTGGCGGACGCCATGGGGCGCATCCTCCCCATGGGGTCGGAGTTCGACGAGACCTCGGATCGGTCGGAGACCCTGTATCTCGAATCCCGCACGGATGGGGACCTCTCCGAGGGGGAGCTCCGGGCACTCGGGAACCGCAGGCTTCTCTATCACGTCATGGTCTCCGCGGGGTTCACGAATTACCCCGACGAATGGTGGCACTTCGACTACGGCAACCAGAACTGGGCCCTGATGTCCGGCCGTAAAGCCGCCGTTTACGGCCGGGGTGTCCCCGCGCTGCGCTGGCTGTAAGTTCTTACATGACAAGAGGCGGGGGCGGGGGGGCCCCCCCCCCCCCCCGCCCCCGACACAACCCAAACCGGGAGGCGCGACCGAAAACATTGCCCCCCCGCATACCCGCGCGGCGGGCACGGGGGGCCCCCCCCCACACAACACGCA
>NZ_CAUUGJ010000183.1:0-3031 GCF_963544685.1 uncultured Fretibacterium sp.
TGTAGCTCCGTCTCGTGGGCTCGGAGATGTGTATAAGAGACAGGGCTGGGGAGGGAAGAATGCCGCCTCCCGTTTCCCGTCGGGAACGTCGGAAGAACGGAAGAACCTGTCCGTCCCACGGGGAACTCGGACGAACGCGGGCCTCTTGCGCCGCCCCTCGCCCGAAACGGGGGAGAGGTCCGTAAGGAGAGCCCCGAACGCTGCCGGAAACGAGAGGGCCGGCAGGGCAGGATCTGCAACGGGATCTGCAAATGGAAAAAAGGTGCCCTATGAAACGGTCTTTTCTCTGCTTCAGACGGGCGAACGGGTGTTGAAGAACGAGGAACCTGTGATCGCGGTCGATCGGGGACAGGGGAAGGGAGAGGGTGGCCTTTGAGCTACAGGCTTTTATTGGAGGCTCCGGCAAGGGGCCGGAGGCTTTTCGGGATCGCTTTGTTCGCTTGTGTTTGCCTTTTGGCGCTGTCCGGCGGGGCCTTTGCGGCCGAGACGCCCAGGGTCGTGTCCGTCGGGGTGTCGGGGAACGAGCATATCACGGCGCAGTACATCCTGGGGGTCGTCGAGACGAAGGCGGAGACCGAGCTGAACCGGGATATGCTCCAGAAGGATATCGAGGCCATATACAACCAGGGATTCTTCTCCTATGTGGACGTGGACCTTCGGCCCGAGGGCGAGGGCGTCTCGGTGACCTACGCCGTCCGGGAGAATCCGGTGATCGAGTCGATCTCCTTCACGGGCAACACCGTCTACTCGAGCGAGGTCCTGATGAAGGAGGTCTTCTCCCAGGTGGGGACGGTCTTCAACCGCGTCTTCTTCCGCAACGACCTCGACCGCATTCAGGAGCGCTACCACAAGGACGGCTACGTCATGGTGCGAATCGCGGACGTGAACGTCGAGGGCGGGAACATCAAGGTCCGGATCCTGGAGCCGCGGGTGGGCGACATCGTGATCCAGGGCAACCGTAAGACCAAGACCAAAGTGATCCGCCGGGAGATCAAGCTGAAGGAGGGGGACCTCTTCAACGTCGTCCACTTCCGTCATCAGCTCGGAAAGCTGCAGGCCCTGGGCTACTTCGAGGACGTCAACGTGGGCTTCGACGCCCCCGAGGGGCAGGACGAAGTGGTGGACCTGATCCTGACCGTCAAGGAGAAGAAGACGGCCTCCATCGGGCTGAACCTGGCCTACGGGACGGAGAGCGGGGTCAGCGGCGGGCTGACCTACAGCGACACGAACCTGATGGGACTGGGCTACAGCCTGGAGGTCGGGTTCGACGAGGGGAACGAGGCCAGCTACTGGGCCACGCTGTCCAGCCCCTACATGGACCGGAGCACCTACGCCTGGCGCGTGGGGGTGCGCTACAACACCTACGACGACCGCTACTATTACTACAAGGGCAAGAGGCAGTTCGAGTTCGACGAGAAGAGCTTGAACGTCTACGCGGGCCTGGGGAAGAAGTTCGGGCGCAAGGAGGAGTGGAGCTGGTTCCTCACGCTGCGGCGCACGGATACCTCCTATTCGGACGTGCACAACACCATTCCCGGCTACGTCGACGACCTGACGATGTGGGAGGGCGTGAACATGACCGCGGAGCTCCAGTTCACGCTGGACAAGCGCGACCCCTACCTTCCCTACAGCAAGGGGCTGGTCTGGGAGACGACCTTCGAGCAGGCCGCGAAGGTCCTGGGCGGGGAGTTCGATTATCTGAAGTACTGGACGCAGCTGCGCTATTACCTTCCGCTCAACCGTTTCGTCGATGGGATCTTCGATGTCGACAACCTTTGGACGGAGGACTCGCCCATACTGCTGGCCGCCCGCCTGAGGATAGGGTCGTCCACGGTGGACGAGCTGCCCGCCTTCGCGCGCTATTCCCTGGGCGGAATGAACTCGCTTCGCGGCTACGACAGCCGTTCGTTCGAGGGCAGCAACGTGATCCTGGGCAACTTCGAGCTTCGGGTGCCCGTGCACAAGAACTTCACCCTCGTGGGCTTCTACGACATCGGCAACGCGGACAGCAAGATGGATTGGGGCGACCTCCACGACGACTACGGCCTGGGGATCCGCGTGAAGACCCCGTTCGGCAACCTGCGTCTGGACTACGCCTATGGCGATGACGAGAACAAGACCTACTTCGGCTTCGGGGAGATCTTCTAGGGGAGAAAAACATTTCGGGAGGGCTGCGGCGCTCCTCCTGGGGGCCGCGGCCCTTTTCCTGATCCTTTCCGCCGCGCCCTGCCCGGCGTTGACGCTCTCGGGGCTTCCGGAGTGGCTCGAACCCTCCGTCCTGAGGAGCCTGGAGGCGGTGTGGGACGAGATCCCCGACGCTCCCGGCGTGGACAGGATAGGGACGCTTTCGGTCGTCGCCGCACGCCTGTTTGCGGGGTACCGCGTCGTCGTCTCCCCGGGGCCCGCGGTGTCCTTCGAGCGGGGAGGGACGCCGCACTGGAGCGTTCGGATCTCGCTGCCGGAGCTTAGGGAACCCGTGCTCGAATGGTTTGGCTCGGATATCCGGGGCCTGGACGGCGAGATCGCCTCCCTTCTGGCGGAGCTGCCCTCCGAGGCGCTCTCCTGGGCGGACGTCGCCCTGAGGCATCGGATAGGGGAGATCCTGGAACGGCGCCTGCCGGGCTGGGACTTTTCGGTGCAGGTCGCTCTCGGCGGGGCGGAGGCCGTCCTCACGCTTTCCTTCCGTCCCCGGCAGCCCCTGGTGCTGGCCATAACCCCCTCGCTCTATTCCGCGACGATGCCCGTCATGTTTCAGTCCGATCTCGAGGCCAAGCTGGTCCCCGGGCTGTCCCCCCTGATCGCGCTCCCCGTCGAATGGGTGGCGCGCCACCGGGACCGGGTCGAGGCTCTGGCGCGGAAATTTCTCGAGGACCGGAACTCCGTGTCGAACCTGAGGGCCCGGGTGAAGGTCACCTTCGTCCCGGGGCCCGTCTCCAGAATGGACGCTCTTGTGGACAGCGACCGTCTTCTCTTCCATGTGTGGGTCGCGGCCTATGCCGGCATCGAGGGGCGCTATCCCGAGGCGGGGCTG
>NZ_CAUUGJ010000184.1:0-2984 GCF_963544685.1 uncultured Fretibacterium sp.
TCCAGGGGGACGTTGTAGTTCTCGGCGAAGATGCGGGCCGCCTTGTAGGGATGCTGGTACATGTATTGCACGCAAAGCGTATGGGCCAGGAGCATCCTGCTGGCGAGCTTCGGGTACTTTCTGGCGAAGTTGTAGTTCATGCAGACCTTGCAGCACGTCCCGTGTCCATTTTTTCTATCCGTGTTCTGGCGGACCATGACCCAGCCCGTCTTCTCGTGCTCGGCCATGGAGCCCCAGGGATCGCAGCAGGTGAAGGCGTCCAGCTTGCCGGCAACCATCGAGAAGTAGGCGTCCGCATCGCTCATCGAATAGTTCTCGTACTTCTCGATGTCGTTCGGGATCCCCAGCTGGTCGGTCCACTCCATCCAGTTCATCGAGTTGGCGGGGTCCCCGCCCGCGGCGATTTTTTTGCCGAGCAGGTCCTCCGGCTTCTTGATGTTGAAGCTGCACACGAGGTACTCCGCGCCGCCCGTGTGGTTTTCCGCCGCGATGAAGAGCGGCGTACCGACCTGCACGGCGCGCAGCGTCGTCGTCCAGCCGGCGTAGGCCATATCCATCCGGCCGGCGCTCATGGCCTCGGGGACCTTTCCGTTTCCGGTGATCTCCACCTTCATCCCCAGGGCCTTGAAGATGCCGGAGTCCTTGCCGATGCAGGCCGCCGTCATGTGGTCGCAGTTGTAGTATCCCAGGTTGACCGTGTACTCGGCGTCCTCCTCGGGAAGGGGCTCCAGGTTGTACTGGGCGACCATAGCCGGCACCGGGTCGTCCTTCTCGTCGGAGGCAACCGCCGGGCCACTCGTTCCGAGGATGCAGGCCAGGGCCACCAGGGCAAGAGCGCAGAGACGGAACTCTTTGTTCAATTTCAATTTCGACTTCAATTTCGACTTCAACTTCAACGCCTCCACTTCAGAGAATCCGCAAAAACAAAAGTCAACAGCATCCGTCCATGCCGTCGCCAAAGAGGCTGATCCACTCCCCATCGACGAAGCGAAAGACGGCGTATCCGATGTAGATGCCCTTTTGTCCCGATACCAGCAGCTCGACCGGCGGGACCTCATCGATATCGCGCCACTGCAGCCGGCAGTTCTCCAGAGGGGCGCGAACCGGCGCGGAGATGCGGAACGAGCCGCCGTCGGAGTAGACGGCGACCATATGGTTCTTGTCCCTGTCCTCGCGGTAGACGACCACGAGGTCCTCGATGCCGTCCGCATTGCAGTCCCCCAGGGTGGTCAAAAGGATCTCCCTGTCGGGAAGGCTCTCCCGGAAGACCGCGATCAGGGGATGGCTGGTCACGGGCAGGGAGACATCCTCCGCTCCACCGGGCGCCGCGCCCGGGCCGGGGAACGCCAGAAGAAATGCCGGAAGGAGGAGGGCGCGGAGAAGAACTCCGCCCCACGGAACGAGGCGGGTCATGCCCCCCTCCTGCGCAGGGACCGCCGCCACTGCAGAAACCAGCCGTAGCCGCCGATGCAGAGGACGAGGATTGCGCAGAAGACCTTGAACCCGTCGGGGAAATCGATGGAGATCCTGCTGACGAAGTCGATCTTGCCCTGCGAGTGCGTCAGGTCGAAGACCGGCCTGAAGCTGTCCGCCAGAAGGAAGTTCGTGATGTAGCCGAAGGCCAGGCCGAACAGCACGAGCATGCCCGTGTAGATGGTCACCGCCCTCTTGCCGATCAGCCTCCAGATGCTGACCATCTCCGGGAAATTCGTGGCCACGCTCGAGAGGAGAAACGTCACGGCGACTCCGGGCGCCGCACCGGCGCTGACCAGAGCCGCGATGAACGGGATGTGTCCCAGCGCGCAGACGTACATGACGCACCCCAGCAGGGTGATGCCCAGCAGCGACATCAGGCGCGGGCTGCTCAGGTAGTCGAGGATGAACGACGTGGGGACGGCCGTCAGCAGAAGCGCGGCGAACGCCGTCCCGACGACGATGAAACGGCACGTCTGCACCGCGAGGTCGTTGAACCCCCATTCGATCCCCCCGCGGATGCGCTGCATCAGGGGCGGGAGTGCCGGTCGGTCCTCCCGGCCGGAGGGCGCCGCCAGCCCCGCGGCCGCGGGCGACTGGAGCTCGGGGCCCCCCAGAGCGTTTCCGACGATCCCGATCACGAAGGGGATGACGAAGCCGCTGACCAGATAGATCGTCGCGATCTGCGGCCCCAGCATCGCATAGGCCAGGATGACCGCCGCCGGGTTGATGACCGGCGTCGCCACCAGGAACGCCAGCGTCGGGCCGAGATAGGCCCCGGAATAGTACAGGCCGAGGGAGAGCGGTACCACCCCGCAGCTGCAGATGGGAAGCAGCATCCCGGAGACCGTCGCCTTGACGATGGAGGACAGTTTCTTGTTGCCGAGCGACCGCTGCAGCGTCTCCGGGCGCAAAACGGCGTGCAGGACGCCGCAGAACAGGAAGCTCAGGATCAGCCACGGTCCGCTGGTCTCCAGCATCCCCCAGAAATATTGGCAGAACTGCCGGCCATATTGAAGGAGGAGGCTCATAGCTCCTCGCCGATCGCTTCCGATATGACCTTCTCGATGGTGCGGCGGTTCAGGTCCTCGTAGCGGTCTTTGCCGTCGACGATCATCGTGCCGCGGGTGATGGGCCCGTACTTGGGCAGGTAGTCGAAATCCTTTCCGGCATAATAGATTTTGAGGTCGATCTTCTCCGGAAAACGCTTCTGCAGCTCGTTGAGAACGTCCACATGGCCGTCGCAGCACGGACACGTATTGATAAACTCGACCTTCGTCATGACAAGTCCTCCCCCCAGATTATAAAAACGAGATGGAAAAGCTTTGTTCCTCGATTGTCCTTTCATAGGCGTTTGAGGTGCTTCCGCTGTATTTCGGTCAAGCGCGTCATATCATCATCTCGATGAAGGCCTCCGACCGGCCCATGGTCTGCGGGATGCCCCGATCGCCGCAGCCGCGGGAGCCTGTCTCTTATACACATCTGACGCTGCCGACGACTAGTCGAGTGTA
>NZ_CAUUGJ010000185.1:0-2975 GCF_963544685.1 uncultured Fretibacterium sp.
AGCGGCCAAGGTGAGCCTTCATCTTTACTTGCGTCGACAACGCGGTAACGGTACCGCGTGTCGACGTAAGCGACTGACACACCATTCGGGACCTACCAGCCCCGAAGAGGCGGTCATCTGCTTAAACGCAGCATACGAATGATTTAGAATTCGGAATAAAAACGGCCCGGGGAGAATTTTCCCCCGGGCCTCACCCTTCGAAAGGGCAGAAAATCCGCGGACCGCGTATGCGCCGTCCCCGCGCCTATTGCCCGTCGGGGCCCTTGAAGGTCAGGACGTACTCCGCCTCCCGGTCGCTTATGGGGCACCCGTAGAACTCGGCAAAGTAGTCCTTCACCTCCCGAACCATATCCAGATCCCCGAACAGGTCGGGATGCAGGGTCTTGGCGATCTGTTCCATCAGGAGGAAGCAGTCGGTGCTGTAGTCGGTCGGGCCCACGCTTCTGAGGTTCACGTAGACGTTCCCGTCCTTCACGGCACGGATGGGCGCCCAGGCGGGGTCCTTCGTGATCAGCTCGACGTTGTTCACCCTGCCCATGAAGATATAGGCCGGGTTCCACTCCATGACCTGCTCCATCGTGGTGGTGTAGAGCAGCTTGCGGTCCTTCCTGCTGACCAGGTCGCCGCCGGCCAGGTCCACGAGGTACCGGGTATAGGACTCGCCGCCGTGGATGCTCAGCGATTCGGGGCCCCGCACGTAGTATACGGAGGGCAGGGACGCCGGGTCCAGCCCGCCGGTGCGGCCGGTGACGTACCCGACCGTCCTGTCGACGTAGTCGCACCATTTCCGGGCCTTCTCGAGGGCCGCGCCTCCAAAGACCTCCCCCACCAGCATGATTTCCTTCTTCTTCAGCGCCACGAACTCCTCACGGGTGTCGATGCCGTCGTCCTTGAGCTGCGTCACGATCACAGGTATGCCCACCTTGTTCAGGGACTCGATGACCTCCGGATACGCATCCCAGAACAGCACCACATCGACCCCCAGCTCCATCAGCTCCTCGATGTTGGGCTCCGTCGCGTTCCTGGTGACGGGGACCTTGGCGTAGGCGGGGCAGACCTTCGCGGCCCAGCCGCTGCCGGCCCAGCGGTTCCCCGTGATGGCCACCTGGTCCACGGCCCCCAGCATGATCACCGTCTCGAAGCTGGGCCCCGTCAAAGAGGCCACCCGGTTCACCCTGGCGGGGATGACGACCCTGCGCCCCGCCAGGTCCACGAGGGTACGGGTATCCGCCGCCTCGACGGGCGCGCCCGCCTCCGGCTTGCCCTGCACCTGTGCGGCGAAGCCGCCCGGGGCGGCGAGCAACATCGCCGCCAGCGCCGCGCCCCACAAAAACATCCTGAACCGCTTTGTTCTCATACCCATCACCAACACGCTCCCAACTTAATTTGATTAAATATACCTTAATATTAGGTTTTATTCCAATTTCAGATCACAGTTTTCCGGCCACACACGCCATCCGCCCCAGGGGGTCGACATAGACCAGGTGCAGGTTGGTGTGGTACAGCTCCCTCAGCGCCGCCTCCGAGATCACCGACCCCGCCGGGCCCGACGTCATGCGGCCGTCCGCCCCCATCAGGCCCGCGGAGCCGTTCAGCAGGATGGCGTGATCCGGCATGTGGGTGGTCATGACGACGGCAAACCCCTCCGCCGCCAGCTGTGAGACCGTCTTGACGATCTTGAGCTGGTTCCCGTAGTCCAGGTGGTTGGTCGGCTCGTCCAGGAGGATGAGCCGGGGCTCCTGGACCAGAACCCGCGTGATCTGAGCCTGCTGGCGCTCGCCGCCGCTGATTCCGTTGCAGAGCTTGTCCGCCAGATGCCCGATCCCCATGCGCTCCAGCGCGCGGTCGGCCATTTCATACTCCGCATCGCCCGGGACGTTCAGGAGCCCCATGTAGGGCGCCCGGCCCATCACCACGTAGTCCCTCACCGTGTAGGAGAAGGCGGGCGCGGAGATCTGGGGCACATAGCCCACGATCCTCGCGCGCTCGCCGGCGGGGTAGGATCCGACACGCCTGCCCATCAGCAGCACCTCGCCGCCGGTTGGGGAGAGGGCGCCGCCGATGCAGTTCAGCAGGGTCGACTTGCCCGCGCCGTTGGCCCCGAGGATGACGAATACCTCCCCCGGCTCGACCTGAAAGCCGATATCCCTCAGGACGGCACTTTCTCCGTCGTAGGAGAAGGAGAGGCCCTTCACCTCGAGGAGGGGGCTACCGGTCATCGCCGATCCTCGCCCTCTGCCGCGCCAGGAGCCAGACGAAGAGGGGCGCTCCCAGCACCCCCGTGATGATGCTCAGGGGGATCTCGCTCCCGGTCAGGTTGCGGGCCAGCGTGTCCACAACCACCAGGAACAGCGCGCCCAGGACGGCGGACATCGGAAGGAGGTAGCGGTTGTCCTGCCCGACGATCAGCCTTCCCAGGTGCGGAACGATCAGCCCGGCCCAGCCGATGGTCCCGCAAAGGCACACCGCGCAGGCCGTCAGGACGGTCGAGCACAGGATGGTCACGCCGCGGGCCCTCCTGACGTTGACCCCCAGGCTCCCGGCCTCCGCATCCCCCAGGGAGAGGAGGTTGACCCGCCAGCGCAGAAGAAGCAGCGCCGCCATGGCGGCAAGGATCGGCGGCGATATCAGCAGCACGTCCTTCATCCTGACGTTGGAGAAGGACCCCATGGTCCAATAGACGATGGAGGCCAGATGGTTCTCGGGATCGGCCACGTACTTCGCGATCCCGAGAAGCGCGCTCATGAACCCGGACATGATGACCCCCGAGAGCACCAGCATCAGCGAGGACCGATTGCGGAACAGCCCGGGGATCAGGGTCGTCAGGAACACCGTGAGCAGCCCCGTCCCCAACGCCGACAGCTGAACCAGCGGGGCGGGCAGTTCCAGCAGGATGGCGAAGGCCGCCCCCACGCACGCCCCGCTGGAGATCCCGAGAAGGTCGGGCGAGACCAGGGGATTCCGGAACAGGCTCT
>NZ_CAUUGJ010000186.1:0-2956 GCF_963544685.1 uncultured Fretibacterium sp.
CGCCTCCCCGGCCGTCGGGGCGACCGCCGTCACCGAGAGCACGCGGCCCCCCGCCGTCCTCAGCGTTTCGCCGTCCCGCCTCGTCCCCGAGTGATAGACGACGGTGTCCGGCGGCAGGCCGGAATCGATATGGATCTCCATCCCCTCCCTCACCTTGCCGGGGTACCCCTCGGAGGCCATGACGACGCAGCAGGACGCCCCGTCGGAGAAGCGGACCTCCACCTCCGCCAGGCGCTCCTCCCGCACCGCCAGCATGATCTCGAACAGGTCGCTCTCCAGGAGGGGCAGCACGGCCTGAGCCTCGGGGTCCCCAAATCGGCAGTTGTACTCGATCACCTTCGGCCCGTCCGCCGTCAGCATCAGCCCGAAGTAGAGGCAGCCCCTGAAGGGCCGCCCCTCGGACCGGAGCGCGTCGACCGTGGGACGAAAAATCGTCCTCATGCAGCGTTCCGCCAGCTCGGGCGTGTAATGGGGGTTCGGCGCGACCGCCCCCATGCCGCCCGTGTTCGGCCCCCTGTCCCCGTCGAAGGCGCGTTTGTGGTCCATCGACGAGACCATGGGGACGATCGTGCGCCCGTCGGTGAAGGCCAGGACCGAGACCTCGGGGCCGGAAAGCCGTTCCTCGATCAGCACCCGGTCGCCGCTCGCGCCGAAGATGCGGTCTTTCATGATGGCGGCGACCGCCGCGACCGCCTGGTCCGCGTCCTCCGCCACCACGACGCCCTTGCCCCGCGCGAGGCCGTCTGCCTTCACCACCACCGGGCCCGCCGCCGCCGCGTACGCGAGCGCCCGATCCGCGTCGTCGAAGACCCGGCTGCGAGCCGTCGGGATCCCGTACCGCCGCATCAAGTCCTTGGCGTAGACCTTGCTGCCCTCGATCGCCGCGGCCCGCGCGTTCGGGCCGAAACAGCGCACCCCCGCAGCCTCCAGGCGATCGACCAGCCCCATCACCAGCGGGTCGTCGGGGGCCACCACGGCGAAGTCGATGGAGCGCTCCCGCGCGAAGGCAACCAGCGCGTCGAGGTCCGTCGCGGGGATCGGCACGCACTCGGCCAGCGCCGCAATGCCCCCGTTGCCCGGCAGCGCGCAGAGCTTCCCGATGCGCGGGCTCCGCGCCAGGCGCTCCGCAAGGGCGTGCTCGCGCCCGCCGCCGCCTACTATCATGACATTCATCTTGTTTGCGCTCCCCCTATATTATTCCATTTCAAATCATTCGTAGACGATAAGCTGACTGTCAGCGAATGAAATGAGCTCTGCAGGTCGCTTAGGTTCTTCACCAGGCGGCTGGGACTCTGCGTCGAAGGCGAAGCCAGTCGGCTTCGCTTCGACGTAAGCGATCGACACGGCATTTGGAGCCTGCGGCTCCAAAGAGCCGGTCGTCTGCTTAAACGATGTATACGGATGATTTGGAATGGAATCAGTGATGGAACAATCTCTGTCCGGTCATCACCATCGCAATCCCATACCGGTCGCACGCCTCGATCACCGCGTCGTCGCGGATCGAGCCGCCCGGCTGGGCTATGTACGAGACGCCGCTGCGCCGCGCCCGCTCCACGTTGTCGGGGAACGGGAAGAAGGCGTCGCTCGCGAGCGAGACACCGCTCATGCCGCTCAGCCAGGCGCGCCGCTCCTCCGGCGTCAGCGGGTCCGGCCGCCGGGCGAAGCAGCGCTGCCAGCATCCCTCGGCCAGGACGTCCTCGGGGGCGGGCGAGAGGTAGACGTCGATCGCGTTGTCCCGGTCCGGCCGGGCCAGGTCCGCGCGGAACGGCAGGTCCAGGACCTTCGGGTGGCCACGCAGCAGCCGTGCGTCCGTCTTGTCCCCCGCCAGGCGGGTGCAGTGTACGCGCGACTGCTGCCCCGCACCGACCCCCAGCGTCTGGCCGCCGCGCGCGGTGCACACGGAGTTGGACTGCGTGTACTTGAGCACGAGCAGGGCCAAGGTCAGGTCGCGCCGTGCGGGCTCCGGGATCGTCCGACACCGTGTCACCGGCCTGTCGAAGACCGCGGGGTCGACCGCCGCGTCGTTGCGCCGCTGCTCGAACGTGACGCCGAACACGTCGCGCCGCTCCAGGAGCGGGGGTGCCCAGCCCGGGGCCATCCGCACGACGGCATAATTCCCGTTCCGCTTCTCCCGCAGGATCGCGAGCGCCTCGTCGGAGTAGCCGGGCGCGACGACCCCGTCCGACACCTCGCGCCGGATCACCGACGCCGTGACTGCGTCGCACGGGTCGCTCAGCGCGATCCAGTCCCCGAACGACGACATCCGGTCGGTCCCCCGCGCCCGGACATAGGCGCAGGCCAACGGGGATTCGTCCAGTCCGGGGAGGTCGGTGAGAAACAGGCGCTTTTCCGCCTCGTCGAGCGGTATCCCCAGCGCCGCGCCCGCGGGGCTGACGTGCTTGAACGAGGCCGCGGCGGGCATCGCGAGCGTCTTACGCAGCTCCCGGACGAGCTGCCAGCCGTTCAGGGCGTCCAGAAAATTGATGTAGCCCGGGCGGCCGTTCAGCACCTCGAACGGGAGCTCCCCCTCCTCCACGAAGAGCCGCGCCGGGACCTGGTTGGGGTTGCAGCCGTACTTGAGTTGCAGCTCCTTCAAAGCCTCTCCTCCTTCCCATGCCGGTCGAACAGCCGCTCCTCGCAGCCCCGCCCGTTCGCCGTGAGGTACCGCACGCAGAGCGCTACCCGGTTTTCCGCGTCCAGCGCGCCCCAGAGGCCGCGGGAGAACGCCTCGATGTCCGCGGGGATCGGCACCGCTCGGGGCTCGCCCCCGAAGCTCGGCAGAGGGTCGCCGTCCCCCGCGTAGGTGTGGATGAGCCGCCCGGCGCCCGGTACGGCCTCGTACTCGAAGAACTGGCGGAGGCATTCCCCGGCTCCACCGGCCTTGAGGATGCTCAGACGGTAGACAAACGGCTGTCTCTTATACACATCTCCGAGCCCACGAGACGGAGCTACATCT
>NZ_CAUUGJ010000187.1:0-2828 GCF_963544685.1 uncultured Fretibacterium sp.
CTCATTCTAGCGAATAACTGCCATCTATGGGCTTTTTTATCTTCTCTCACCCCCTTCTGTTGCGTTTAGATTGTAAATCCAAGAACGAAAAAAGAAAACCAAGGCAAAACTATCAGACATCATTTATCCTGTCAACAGAGCAGATGGATTAAGTGTATGATAGGCAAAACCCCGACGGAATCTCCAGGTGATACCCCCTACCGGAACAGCCCCGGCTTTTGCTATACTGGCTCTGATGAAGCCTACTTACGAAATGACGAAACGAGGTGAGGCCTTGAGCAAAAAGGGGAGGAATCATTCGGCGAATACCGAAGAGAAGGGCGGCAGCGAACCCCGCCGTGACGACCTGCTCTGGAAGGACCTGCTGTCCCGATTCTTCGTCCCCATGCTCCACTCCCTTCTGCCCGAGCTGGCCCGCGATATCGACGACAAACGGGACGTTGTCTTTTTGGATAAAGAGTTACGCAGGCTGGCACGCTTCACCCGAAGGCCGGAGGGAGGGGAGCCGGACGAAAACCGCTTCGTTGATCTCCTGGCGGACGTTCCTCTCCGTTCCGGCGAAAACGCCTGGATTCTCCTTCATGTGGAGGTGCAGGGCCGGGGCGGAAACGAGGATTTCCCTCTCAGAATGCACCGTTACCGGGGGTTGCTGGAGGGACGCTACCGAAGGCCCGTGATCGCGCTGGCCCTTCTCATTGAGCCGTTGTCGAAAGCGCAGTCCAGCGGAGCCTATCGCTGGGAGGGCTACGGGACCCGGGTGAGCTACGAGTTTCCGGTATTCAGGATTTACGAGGGAGATGAAGAAGCTCTCATGGCAAGCGACAACCCCTTCGACTTGGCTCATCTTGCCGGTCTGAGAGCCTGGAAGAGCCGAGGCTGCGAAGCCCGCAAGCTGGATTATCTCAAGGAGATGCTGGGTCTTTTGGACAAGCGGGGTTGGAGCCACGATGAAAAGGCACAGTTGCTGACCTTCATGGAGGGTGTTATTCATCTGACGGAGGACGGGAGCTCGCGGGAATACGAGGAATGGGAGAACACCCTGGAACAGGCGAAGGAGGCGGGACGCATGTACGTCAGCATTATGGAGCGTAAAGGAATAGAAAAAGGCATTCAGTTGGGAGAGGCAAGAGGCATTCAGCTCGGCAGAACCGAGGGCATTCAGCTCGGAGAGGCAAGAGGCATTCAGCTCGGCAGAACCGAAGGCATTCAGCTCGGCAGAACCGAAGGCATTCAGCTCGGCAGAACCGAGGGCATTCAGCTCGGCAGAATCGAGACGGCACGAAATCTGCTTCGGATGGGACTGGGCTTAACTAAGATCGCAGAAGCCACCGGGTTGCCCTTGGAGGAAATCCAGGCCTTAAAAAAGACGGAACAAGTTTAACCGTTTAACGCCCTCAATAGCAATCGACAGGGACAAGGTTTGCCGAATGGATTTCAATGCGGCAGCCTTGTTTATTCTTATCGGCAAACTCCACACGCGCTATCTGAAGCGACGGGTCCGCGGCGTCCAGTTTGCCGTTCAGGCTCGTATCCGTCGCCAGCGTCAGAACCTCTCCGCTCTCCCCAATGTGAAGGAGGATCGTGTTGCCGTGACGCTCCACCTTCACGTTCTCCGCATGAATCCCCCGCCCCAGCCGCAGGACATCCTCCTCGCCGGATCCCGTGGAGGAGTTCACGATACGGTCGTTCCCGTCGCCCAGATTCCAGACATAGACGTCGCTGTCCACGCCGCCCTCCATAACGTCCGCTCCCGCTCCACTCATGAGGATATCGGCGCCGTGTCCGCCCTTCAGGACATCCGCACCGCTGCCGCCGACCAGCACATTGTTCTGCTGATCTCCCTCCAGAAGGCCTCCCTGCTCCGCGCCGAATACGGGCAGCGTATACATACCGACAGCCCCCTTCATCGCAAGGTACGACGCACGACACGCATCCGAGAGCTCCAAACCGTACTGCGACAGCTTCGCCGCCACAGACTCCACCTCGGCCTCGTCCACGTAGTCATACAACCCCGCCGTTCTCAGCACAAGGAAAAACTCACCCAGAGAACGCTTCAGCTGATCCGGATTCGCAACGTGTTCCCGGACAAGGCTCTCCAGCGCCCGGTGGGTACTCAGGAATATCCTGCCCGTATCGTCCATATCATAATCCAGTATCTCGAGCTTTTCGGCGTAATGGCTCTGCCCCAGCATCTTGCCATATAGGTACAGCGACACCGACTCATACGTGGACTCGAGCTGACGGCGACCGCGGTTCGTCAGGCTCGACCAGTTATAGCGGGCCCCATAAAATTTCTCCAAGAACCCGAGCCAGCCCTCGTTCGGCGTCGTTTCCACGTTCGAGACCTCCGACCATTTCAGCAGGATCCGCTCCAGAAGCGAACGACACGCCGCGGAGTCCTTCTCCCCCGCAAACTGCTCCGTCAGGCGCTTCAGCTCTCCGCTCCCGTCGCGGACCATCGCCTGGTGCAGGGAGTACAAAAAACCGCGCCCCGGGAGGTCCGGCAGCGCGGCAACATCGTTGGGCTCGTCCATCTTCTCCCCGACCAAGGAGTGAATCGTGTCTCGCCCCAACAAAAACTCGCTGGCCTTGCCCCGTTCCCCATCGCTCCAGACAAACTGGCCCGTGCGCACAACCTGATTCCCGTTCTCGTCATCCGTACGCTGTTCCGTGTAGCTCAGCCCTATCGATTCGATGCCCGCCTCGTCCAGCGTGGCAAGCTCGTGGTCCTCGAACCGTCCGTCCCCGTCCTGGTCCGACCATATCCGAAAACGGCCGACGTCATCGCCGACGACTTCTACACGGGAGGGAAGACGATACCCGAGACG
>NZ_CAUUGJ010000188.1:0-2796 GCF_963544685.1 uncultured Fretibacterium sp.
CGACGTTCGAGGTGGATCTGATCGTGCCGATCGCGATGGAGGAAGGTCTTCGTTTTGCGGTCCGCGAGGGCGGCCATACGGTTGGCGCCGGCGTCGTCACCAAAATCCTCGAGTAGTCCGGTTTTATTGACTCGCGGCGGTCCGGTGGGAAGGGCCGCGGTCATAAATTCGTTTTACATTTGCAGCGGAAGGGAAGTGAGCGGTTATGGCCGATATCGTTGGGCTGGTCTGTACGACCTGCAAGCGGCGCAACTATACGACGACGGTGAACAAGAAGAAGCAGTCGAAGAAGCTGGAGATCAAAAAGTTCTGCAAGTGGTGCAACGCTTCCGTTGTGCATAAGGAGTCGAAGTAGTTCCGTTTCCGGCTCTTTTGAATTGGTGCCCTCGTTCAGCCCTCCGGATCTGCCGGGGGCTGAACTCTGATGAATGGGTCCTCCCGGCTCGAGCCGGGAGGACCCATTTTATCTCCTTTACGCTTCTTCGGTTGCCTCCCTGGGGGCGAACATCCTCTTCAGGCCCGCCTTGATCCGCTCCCTCCATGTCTGGAGGAACACGTAGAGTCCCGGGATCAGGAAGATGCCGAACGCCGTGGCCATGCTCATTCCGAAGAACATCGTCGTGCCTACGTGCAGGCGGCTTCCTGCGCCGGCTCCGGTTGCGAAGAGCATGGGCAGGACGCCGCAAACGCACGTGATCGCCGTCATCATGACGGAACGGAATCGTTCCGACCCCGCCTCGGCGGCGGCCTCGAGGATCGGCAGGCCGCCCACGTCGTGCTGTTCCACGGCGAACTCGATGATGAGGATCGCATTCTTCGCCGCAAGCCCTATCAGAAGGAGGATCCCGAGCTGGGTGTAGATGCTGATGGAGATATTCATGACCACGACCCCGATCAGCGCTCCCAGGAGGGCGACCGGGAGGGACAGAACGATGCCGAGGGGGATCGTCCAGCTCTCGTACTGAGCGACCAGGAAGAGGTAGCCGAAGATCAGCGCAATGCACAGGATGAGAACGACCTGACCGCCGGACTCCTGCTCCTGGTACGTCATGCCCGACCACGCGTAGGTATAGCCGTCCGGCAGGGCCTCGGACAATTTCCCGATGGCCGTGATGCCCTGTCCCGTCGAGTATCCGGGCTTCATGCTTATGGCGACCGAAGCGCTGGGGAAAAGGTTGTAGCGGCTGATCGCTCGGGGAGCCAGGATTTTTTCGATGGTCACGAAGCTCTGCACCGGGACCGGTATCCCCTTGCTGTTGTTGACGTAAACCTTGTTCACGGCCTCGATGGTGTTTCGGTACTCCCAGTCCGACTGCAGGATGACCTTGTTGACCTGGGTCCCGATGTTGATGTCGTTGACGTAAGCGGTCCCGAAGTACGTCTGCAGCGTGCTGAAGATGCTGGAGAGCGGCACGCCGAGCATCTCCGCCTTGCTCCGGTCGATGTTCAGTCTCAGGTGGGGCGTGTCGGACGTGTAGCTGCTGAAGGCATAGAGGAACTCCGGCGCCTGGTTGACCTGAGACAGAAAGCTCCTCAGGACCTCGGACAGCTTCTCGGGGTCGTTCTCGAGGGTGGACTGCAGCTGCATCTCCAGGCCGCTCGAGTTCCCCAGGCCCATGATGGCGGGGGGCGCGTAGGCGTTGATCTGCGCCTCCGGCATACCGGCGACGATGCTGCGGATCCGGCCCAGGATGCTGGATACGCTCTTCTCGGGACTCGTGCGCTGCGACCAGTGTTCGAGGGAAATGACGACCATGCCGACGTTTTCGCCCCCGCCCCCGCCCATCATGCTCATGCCGTCGATGTTCAGCGCGTAGGCCACGCCGGGGATTTCGCGCAGCTGCGGGATGAGCTTCTTCTTGAGCTCGTTGTACCGGCCCAGGGTGGCCCCCTCCGGAAGCTGGATGGAGACGAAGACGGAGCCTTGGTCCTCGTCCGGGATCAGGGTGGAGGATGTTGTCCGGAAGATGCCCCAGCAGCTGGCGAGGACGATCGCCATCAGTCCCAGGGTGACGACGGTCCTGCGGGCGATCCATATGGCGCCCCTGACGTACCCCCTCGTGGCGGCCGACACGGCCCGGTTGAACCAGGCCAGGGGACCCCGTTTCTTCATTCCGACGTTTCTCGTGAGCATGTGGGCGCACATCGCCGGGGAGAGCGTGAAGGCGACGAGGGTGGAGAAGCAGACCGAGACCGATATCGTCACCGCGAACTGTCGATAGATCTCGCCCGTGATGCCGCTCATGAAGGCCACGGGAAGAAAGATCGCGAGGAAGATCAGCGTGGTGGCGAGCATGGGGCCCGACACGTCCTTCATGGCCCGCCCGGTGGCCTCGCGAGCGTCGGTCCCATCCCGCTCCATGACGAAAAGCACGCGCTCCACGACGACGATGGCGTCGTCGACGACCGTCCCGATGACGAGCACGAGGGCGAAGAGCGTCAGAATGTTGATGCTGTAGTCGAGGGCGACCAGGATCATGAACGTGGCAGCCAGCGACACGGGGATCGCCGCCACCGGGACCAGGGTGACGCGCCAGTCCTGAAGGAAGAGGTAGCAGACCAGGACAACCAGTGAAAAAGTGAGCAGGAGCGTCTCCAGGATCTCCAAGATCGTCTCCCACACGTAGCTCGTCGTGTCGTAGGCGATCGTGTAGCTGACGTCCGTCGGGAAGCTCTTCTCCAGCTCGGCCATGACCTTCTTGACGTTGCTCATCACGTCCAGTGCGTTGGCGTCCGGGGACTGGGAGAGGGAGATGACGGTCGACGGGTTCCCGTTCAGCCCGGCGTGCGTGGTAT
>NZ_CAUUGJ010000189.1:0-2784 GCF_963544685.1 uncultured Fretibacterium sp.
CGGCCCCGCAGTCGGCCTCGTAGCGGCTCCAGCGGTCGTACAGCCCGATGACCTGCCCCACGTCCTCGCGGAACAGGGTGCCGTGGGCGGGGAAGATGTTCTTGATGGGCAGGGAGGCGAGCTTTTTCAGGGCGACCTGGACGACGTTGGAATAGCGTCCGACGATGGTCGCGTAGTAACGCAGCATCTCGCCCTCCCATCGTGTGCGGGTCTTGGAGTCGTCGAAGAGCCCCCCCTCGTGGGCGCCGTAGCCGCCGAAGGAATCGTTGGAGAACAGGACGCCCGTCGTCGTGTCGAAGGTCACCATGCTCTCCGGCCAGTGGACCATCGGGACGGTCGCAAACTGCAGGACGTGTCCTCCAAGGTCGAGGGTGGTCCCGTCCTTCACCAGCACGGTGTCGGTATCGATGCCGTGATATCCCTTGAGAAGGGGCATGGTCTTGGCGTTGCCGACGAACTTCAGGCCGGGGTGACGCGCCCGCAGCTGGGAGATCAGCCCCGCGTGGTCGGGCTCCATGTGGTTGACGACCAGATAATCCAGCGGACGGCCGCCAAGGACCTCCTCCAGTTTATGGAAATACTCATCGAGCCAGGGGCCCTTGACCGTGTCGATGGCGGCGGTCTTCTCGCCCGTCACGACGTAGGCATTGTAGGACACGCCCTGGGGCAGGTCCCAGAGGGATTCAAAGAGGTCGGTTTCGTGGTCGTTGACGCCCACCCACCACGTGTCCTTGTTGACCGGTACGGCTTTGTGCATGTCGGTCTCCTTTCGATCGAAAAAACAACGGAACCGACTCTTGCACGTCCTGCCCGCGCAGGACGATGGGGTCGGTGAAGGATGTTACATCCCAAGCTATTTTACCCCATGTTCGAGCGATAGCCTACAATATGGTTGGGACGGGACGGTAAAATATAGACCGAACCGGATCTCCGTTCTGCAGGAGCACGGCTACGACATTTCCTGTCTCCTGCGACGGGGAGGGGCGGAAAAGAGGTGATTCCCGTGGACCGCGATTTTATCGAGACGACGGCGCGCTTCAAGCGGGAGCTTTACGGAGAGTACGGAGCCTTCTATTATGTGCCCATGGCGGAATCCCGCACCGTGCAGCTCCCCGTCACCGTGGGGTGCAGCTATGGGCGCTGCCTCTTCTGCGATTTGAATCAGGGGATGAGGTACCGGGAGCTTCCCCTGCCGGAGATACTGGACAAGATAGGGAAGCTGCGTTTCATTCACCAGCACGATCGCAGGCCCGTGCGTTGGTGCCTTCTGGCCGGGGGGAATCCCTTCGGCCTGCCGACGGAAAAACTGCTGCGGATCGCCGGGGCGCTTCGCGCGGCCTTCCCGGAGGATGAGTACATCTCCTGTTTCGCCCGGGCGGACGATGTCCTGGAGAAGTCGGAGGCGGAGCTCCGGGTGCTTCGCGAGGCCGGGTACGACCGCCTCTGCCTGGGGATCGAGTCGGGGTCGGATCGGGTGCTTCTCTATCAGGAGAAGGGGGTGGGCCGCGCCGGGAACGCTGCGGCCATGAGAGCCCTGGATGACGCCGGGATCCGTTATTCCGTCTACATCATGCTGGGACTGGGAGGGCGCGCCCTCTCGGAGGAGCATATCGCCGAGACGGCAAGCCTGCTGAACGGGGCGCATCCCTTCGAGCTGACGGTGGTGACTCTGGTGCTGTTCAAGGGGGCCCGGCTGGCGGGCCGGGTCCGGGCCGGGGAGTTCAAGCGCCTTCGTCCTCCGGAGGCTCTGGGCGAGGGCCGGCGTCTCCTGTCCCTGCTGGAGATCGTGACCGTCTACGATGGGACGCACAAGACCAACGCCTTTCCGCTCAAGGGACGCCTGCCGGAGCACAGGGAGCTTCTGCTGCGTCGGATGGATCAGGCCATCGAGAGCCTGAGGCAGGGGGACGAGCAGGGCCATGAGGTTCGGCGATGGCGTAATTGGTTTACGGAGTAGCGGAGCGTCGCCTCGGAGCGCTGCTCTTCCGATGGCGCCGTTCCCAGGATGAGGAGGTGCAGAAAGTGAACGGTTCCCTTTCCTCCATGCCCAACGTCGGACCGGTGCTGGAGGACCTGTTGAAACGCGCGGGGGTGGAGAGTCCCGAGGCTCTGAGGGCGATCGGGAGCCGCGAGGCCTGGCTCAGGATACGCGGCATCGACCCCTCGGCCTGCCTGCACATGCTTCAGGCCCTCGAGGGTGCGGTCCGCGGCATCGGGAAAAAGGACCTGCCCGAATCCGTCAAGGCGGGGCTGCGGGAGTTCTTCGAGGAGCGCCGCAAAGGCGGGGAGGGGTAGCGCTTCGGCGGGGGACGAGGCGACTCGGAGTCGCGGATTACTCTTTTTCCGCGGAGCATCGGGCTATAGCCCTGTGTTATAATGAAAATATCAAAACTGTGGGGGTTTTGAACGGCTTTTGTTTTGGGAACGAGTTTTTTGAGAACGAGGAGGAGTGTCAAATGGCTAAAGCGGTCGTTGACGCCGGCACGTGTGTGGCGTGCGAGGCGTGCGTGGGAACGTGCCCTGTCGAGGCTATCGCGATGACGGACGGCAAGGCGAAGGTCAACCCCGATACCTGCATCGAGTGCGGGAGCTGCGTTTCGGCCTGCCCGGTCAGCGCGATCTCCCAGTGAGTCGCTGAGGAGCGGGTTTCGGAAAGTTGGTTTCTAAAAGAGAGAGGACGCCTGCCGTCCTCCCTCTTCATTTTTGTTCGACTTTCCTCGGACTCCGTTACACTTCTTTCAGCGGCCTCTTGAACAGTCCCAACAGCACGGTGCTGGCGATCGT
>NZ_CAUUGJ010000190.1:0-2721 GCF_963544685.1 uncultured Fretibacterium sp.
CTTTACCGGTCCGATCTCGAGGCGCTCTATCCCCGGCCCTTCCGGGCTCAGGTGGAGGACGCCTGCAAAACCTATGGAGTCGAGGATCACTTCGTCTGGGCCGTCATGCGGCAGGAGAGTGCTTTCAAGCCCAGGGCCACGAGCCATGTCGGCGCGTCCGGCCTCATGCAGCTCATGCCGGGCACGGCCAAAGGCGAGGCCAAGCGGATGGGGCTGAAGAAATACAACATCTACAATATAAAGGACAATATCTCTATGGGGACCTCTCACCTGTCTTGGCTCGGCAGGTCCTTCGCGCGGGAGGACTGGATCATGGCCGCCTACAACGCGGGGTCGGGCAACGCCCGCAAATGGCTCGGGGATGGCCGGGATGCCCTGGAGCCCGACCGGTGGATCGAGGAGGTCCGTTTCAACGAGACCTGCGATTACGTCCAGAAGGTCTCGGGCAATCTGGCCGTTTATCGTATGCTCTACGGTGGGGCGGAGGCCGCTAAGGAAGGAAAATCGGCGTCGCCGTCCCCGGAAGATGCGGAGGAGGAGCTTCCCCTCGAGGACGGCACGGAGGTCGTGAACTGAAAGGAAACGAACGGCCGATGGAGTCCTTCTATCGGGCGGCTTTGGATCGTTTGGCCCCTGGGGAGAGGCTTCGGGAACGCAGCCGGGATATTCCGTACACCCTTTCGCTGCATGCTCTGGCGCGTTTTTTTTTCGAGACGGGAGGGCGTCAGGGATGGCTCCCCGTCAGGGGGACCATCCTGGCAGCCGTCTCGGGGGGTGGGGATTCCCTGGCGCTCCTGTGGCTTTTCCGAGCGCTTTACGGGGGGCCCGTCCTGGCCGTACATGTGAATCACGGCATTCGAGGCGCGGAGTCCGATGCGGATGCGTCTTTCGTGCGGCGGATGGCTGCGGCTTGGGATGTCGGCTTTCGCGAGGTCCGTATCGATGTGCCCCGAGGAAGGGTGCGGGGGGAGTCGCTCGAGGCCGCCGCCAGGAGAATGCGGTATGAGGGCCTGACCCGTGCAGCGGAGGACTGCGGCGCCGTGGGAATCGCCCTGGGGCACAATCGGGACGATGTGGCGGAGACGGTGCTCTTCAACCTCATCCGTGGTACGGGGGTCCGTGGGTGTGTGGGGATGCCCGAGAGGCGGGGCCTTTTTTTTCGGCCGCTCCTTTCCCTGAGGAGGGGATTTTTGAGGGATATCCTGCGTTGCCGCGGGATCCCCTGGCGCGAGGACAGCTCGAACGAGGACCTGAGGCACACGCGCAACTTCCTTCGGCGGTCGCTTCTGCCCCTGGCGGTGGAGCGGGTGAACGCAGGGGCCGTCGAGCATCTGGCGGCGTTTGCCGAGGAGATGCGCGGGTATCGGGAGGAGGAGGAGCGGCGCGGCGCCGAACTGGCCGAGTCCTTGGGGGTAGGGCGTTTTGCTCTGCCGGTCGAGATGGGGCGTGAGGCCCTCGCCGGATTGTCCCTCCGGGATCGGGCCCTTCTGATTCGTGAGCTGGCGCGCCGTTTGAAGTTGCCCGTCCTGTCCCGGGCGCGCTGTCTGGAGCTTGCCCGTCTGCTGGGTGGCAGGAAGGGCTTCCGGTTCTTTTGGGGAGGGGGCGTGACGGTCAGAGGCGGTTCCTCCCTTGTCTCTTGGGAGCGGCAGCCTGATGGGGCGGTCCCTTTTTGAGCCTTTCGCCCTTTTTCATGGTTTCGAGGAGGTTGGGGTTGTGGTGGAGCAGGAATACAGGATCGACAAGGTTTTGTTTTCGCGCGGGGAGATCGCGGAGCGCATCTCCGATTTGGCCGGCCGGATTGCGGCGGACATGCGGGGCAGGGAGCTTCTGGTGGTGGGGATCCTCAACGGAGCCGTATTTTTCCTGACCGATCTCGTGCGGAGGATGCCCGAGGATCTGGACGTCCGCGTCGATTTCATGTCCGTCTCATCCTATGAAAACGCGACGAAGAGCAGCGGCGTCGTGCGCATCCTGCGGGACATCGGGAGCAGTATCGAGGACAGGCACGTCCTTATCGTCGAGGACATCATCGACACGGGATACACCCTCTCCTACCTGCTGGAGCTCCTCCACGCCCGTAAACCCGCAAGCCTCAAGACCTGCGTGTTGCTGGACAAAAGCGCACGGCGCGAGGTGGCGGTTCATGTGGACTACTGCGGCTTCTCCATGCCCGATGCCTTCGTCGTGGGGTATGGGCTGGATTACGCGGGACGGTGGCGCCACCTCCCGGATATCCACTCGGTCAGTGCCGTCGGTTCCTGAGACTTTTCCATGGCACAAGATCCTTAAGAAAGCGCTGATTTAATCCATGCCCCCCTGTTAAATTTTTAAGGAAGCGCTGGAGATTTTTGCCTATAGATGTTTTGCATATTTAATCCCGGCAAAATATGCGTTTTTGTTTTAATCGGCGCTTCCTTGATTCCTTGCGGGGTTTCTCGTTTTATTTGTCCCCGGCCTGGTGTTAGAATTATAAAGTTGGCGTATATCCGTCGTCTATTTCTCTTGAGGGGCGAACGGAACTTTTATCCTGCGCCAAAAGGGTTTATTGCATTCTTTTATCTCATTCTCCGCCCCCGGGGCGGGGTATATTCGGAGAGGTGGCGATGTCTTGGGGCGGATAGTCAAGAACCTGGGCCTTTATCTGATCCTCATTCTTCTGGTGGTCAGTGTGGTCAACATGTTCCTCACGCCGGAGCAGGCTCAGAAGCCGTACAGCGAGGT
>NZ_CAUUGJ010000191.1:0-2637 GCF_963544685.1 uncultured Fretibacterium sp.
GGCTCGGAGATGTGTATAAGAGACAGGTGGGCTCGGAGATGTGTATAAGAGACAGGGGCATGGAAGGGGCGGGGCGCTTCCGCTTCCGCGCGGTTTCGCCCATTGTTTTTCGCCTGATAGAGGGCCTCGTCGGCGCGTCGGATCAGGCAATCCGGCGTCTCCCCGGGGCGGAACAGGGAAACTCCCAGCGAGACCGTCAGGGTTCTGTCCCCGCCGAGAGAGAAGGAGCGGGCCTCGCAGCTCCTGCGGATCCGTTCCGCGACGATGTCTGCGATGAACAGGTCCGCCCCGGCCAGAACGATGCTGAACTCCTCCCCCCCGTAGCGTGCGGCGACGTCCTGTTCCCTCAGGGAGTCCCGGATGACCCGGGCCACGAACGCAAGTGCCCGGTCCCCCTCCTGGTGCCCCCACGTGTCGTTGAATTCTTTGAAATGGTCGATGTCGAGCATGATGAAGGAAAGGCTTTTCCCCGTCCTTTCGGCATGCCTGACGCTGTCGTTGAGGATCTGCTCCAGGTAGGAGCGGTTGTACAGCCCCGTCAGTCCGTCCCGTTGGCTGAGCTCACGATAGTGGGCGCTCTGTGCCTGCAGGCGGTTGTAGTTGTCGAATCGGGCCCGGCTTTCGGAGAGCTTCCGCAGGATCGAGAAAAAGGGGGCGGCGATCAGCAGCGTCATGTAGGGAATGTCCGGATAGGAGAGCTTGTCGAGGTAATAGGGGGTATAGTACGTGCCCAGGAACATTATCCCTATGCCGAGGAAAAAAGTGATGTGGGACACCGCATAGAGAAGCAGGCTGCGCAGGGGGGGCCTCGTCCTGACCATCTGGACGAACAGGAGCACGGAGCCGGCGAGGCTCAGGAGAAAGGCGCACGTGGCGCCGATATAGACCCAGAGAAAACGGCCGTTCATGGCCGCGGCCAGTACCCCGAGCGCCAGGGCGCACTGGTTGCGGAGGGCCGGCCTGTAGGCCTTCCGGATTCGGGGGGCCCCCTGAAGTTCGGAGAGGAAAAAACGGGCGCCCACGATGTTGGCCAATCCGAACACCGACCAGGTGATGAATACGGAGAGCGGGGCCGGCAGATTCATGTAGGCGTGAAAATGTCCGTTGAAGGAGGCGGCGAGCAGGGTGGTGCTCAACTGGAGGATCATGAAGGTGCGGTACTCCTTCTCTCCGGTCATCATGTAGAAGAGGAAGTACGTCACGACGAACGCGATCATGATTCCTACGAAGACGAGCTGGGTGATCAGGGATTTGAAGAAGAAGCGGATGAAGGACAGCGGCGCCAGCAGGCACAGCCTGGCGGCGACGGGGTAGTCGGAGCGCACGTTCAGGTAGACGTAGCCGTCCCTGGCGGCCCCATTCAGGGACGACAGCCAGAGAACCGGATAGCGGGTGTAGAGAAATTGGAGGACATTTCTCGAATCTTTGTCGTAGGAATAATGTTCGTAGGTGGAGAGCGTCTTGGGGACGAAGCAGTCCACGTGCGTGATATGGGGCGAGGTGATCATCAGGACCCCGCCCTCGTCGGGGCGCAGGGACAGGCCCTCGATATCCCGCACCAGGTCCTTCATGGAGATACGAAACCAGCTCGAGCCGTTGAAGGAGTTCTGCGTGATGATATCGTCGGATACCGATTCGAAGGGGATATCCTTTCCGGGGTCCTTGAGGCTTGGCGAGTGGACGGACATTTTCTCGATCCCCTGCAAAAGCGGAAAAACGGCGTTGTCGAAGTCGGCGTCGGCTCTTTCGGAAAGGACGCTGCCCAGGATAATGAGGATGGGAACAAGAAAAAACTTCAGGACGCGGTTTCGACACATAAACGCTCCAATCCTTTCGGGCCTAGATGGGTGTTTTCTCCATTCCGATGTTCTCCCATTCTATTGTATAAAAATGCCGATAAAAGGCAAGCTGCGAGTTGAAAACCCACCCCGCTGGGCTCCGGCCTTTCCGTGCCCGAACGGAACGACGCGCCCCATGCCTCGAACGATCAATTTATGATCCCCGGCGGCGTCCCGGTACGCTTTTCCGAGCCCCCTCTTTTTGTTAGTATGGGACAAGTCGGGCGGGAGGACGATCCTGAAGGAGGCGCGATGAGATGACGCGCGATGAGATGACGAAGGAGAGGGTCACCATGCTGGAGATCGGACAGGCGACGCTGCAGGATCGCGAGGGGGTGATGGCGCTGCTCCGGGCCAACCACGCGGACAACCTCGGCGAGGCGGAGAGGCGGGACGGCTTCGTGACGACGAACATGACCCCGGAACAGATGACGGCGCTGATCGCGGAGAAGAACGGGGTGACGGTCGCGCGGGACGGGGCCGGAGTCGCGGCCTTCGCCCTCGCGGCCCCCTGGGGCTTCTGGTCCCAGTGGCCGTTCTTCCGGAACATGATCCGCATCCTCGGAAACTATCGGTTCGGCGGGGCGACGCTGACGGAGGAAAACTCCTACCAATACGGTCCGGTGTGCGTCGACCGGGACTACAGAGGCCGAGGGGTCTTCGAGAGGGTCTTCGCCGCCTCGCTCCGGACGATGGAGGACCGTTATCCCATCATGGTGACCTTCGTGAACCAGGCCAACCCACGCTCCTACGCGGCGCACAGCCGAAAGGCCGGCATGGCCACGCCGGGGACGTTCGA